>CAXMLT010000261.1:0-4264 GCA_964194245.1 uncultured Hyphomicrobium sp. | reverse complement strand
ACGAGAACGAGACGATCAAGAATTATCGCGAGCGCGTCCGCCAATGCGAAGCGCTGGGGGAGTTCGCGATGGCTGAACAGATCCGGCAGATCTTAGTCGACGAGCAAGACCATCAGATAGCCCTCGCCACGGCCCTTGGCGAAGAAGTTCCTGATGTGAGCGCGGGGAAGAAGTAACGACGCGGGACACGTGGGACGCGAGCGCCCTAGCAGGATCCGATGAACCCATGGCTTTGTTGGCTGGTGATGATCATCGGCGTTGCCGTACTCGTCGCAGTAGTGTTGGTGATTGAGCGGCACAAGCGAAATTGATGAGATCAAAACTCGCGATGTTTCGAGCCGAGAGCTGAGCAGCACCGAGTATGCGGCCTAGTGACTCCGGCAACGGGCGCTTCTCCTCGCTTAGTCTCCACGTCGCCACGCAACCAAGGCGTCTCTCCCAATACACAGCAAGCTCCAGCGCTTCCACGGCGCTGTATGCCCTGCCGATTGGTTCTCCGTGGACTTCGACGAGCCATTCAGCGCCGGCCTGCCGTATCTCGACGGTCATGGCACAACACTCCGAACGTTTCCTGAGATGAAAAGTGCGGCGAAAAATTTAAGCAAACCCTTCGCAATGCCTCTGTCGAGGGGAGATGACATTTACTAAGAGCCGAGCGCTCGAGCTGTGATGGGCCCGCCGTTCCGAGCATGTCATGCGATGCAAGATTAATTCCAGTGTGCGCCCTTAGCTTAATTGTTGCTAAGCATGGCCACCATGCTGGCGCTTATCGTAATTCCCCCGCGAGGTACTAGAACGGCTCGGTCACCTGCGTGACTGCCGGCGGAGCGCCGGAGTTGGGGTCGTACCGAAAATCCAAGATGACGTTGTACGTGTCGTCGGGCCACGGATCCGGGTAACTCCCGGCCGGAGCGCCAAGCAGGGCTGCGATCGCTGGCAGCGTACCGTGATGCCAGGCGATGACGACCGTTTTGCCGCGATAGTTAGCATCCGAGAAGATTTCATCGACGAGATCCTCGAAGTCCTTGTCGGGGATGTCGTGCTGAATGCTTAGTCCTACGGCCCGAGCCAAGGGCTCTACGGTTTCAAACGGCCGATCGGCGTGTTTCGAGCGCGCAGTCGCGATAATGTAGTCGGGCTTGCCAAATGTCTGAGGGATATAAGTGGCGAGATGCTCGGCTCTTGCTACTCCGGCCGCTGACAAGTCAGGATCATCGGGGTCGTCGGGCTTGTCGGCATGGCGCATGAGAATGATGCGACTTGGACCGCCGTTCGGATGTGCGACCGCGGTTAAGTCGGACCCCGGCGCCGAGCGGACGAGCTGGCATAAGTCGCATTGATGAGCGAAGATTCGTGCGGGATCTACTAAGGTGTCCCGCGCTATCGCCTCAATGCCAATAAATGCTGGAGGCGAAGCTTCCGCGCTGGCGGGAGCGAGTAGAAGCATCGCGGCGCAAGCAATACTCGCAAACATTCTCGGTATCTCCCGTCTTTCGGCGCGGACACTACGAGGTCGTGCGAACTATCAATTGATTTGCCCCATCATCCGCGATAGGACGCGGGGATCAATCCTTCCACATCACGAGGTAGTCGCATGGCACGAGCCAACGGTCTTGATACTATGTCGTACGCAGACTTGCTCACCCTTCAAAAGAAAGTCGCTGCCGCCATCATCGCGCGCAAGGCCGAAGACGCCAAAACCACTAAAGATCAGCTGCGCGCCTACGCGGAGAAGGCCGGGTTCCGGCTTGAGGAACTCTTCGGCAAGCGCGGTTCCAAAGGCTCTGGCGTCACCAAGTATCGCAATCCTAAGGATGCCTCCCAGACCTGGACCGGCCGAGGCCGTAAGCCAAATTGGCTTATTGATGCCGTGAAAAAGGGCGCGAAGATCGAGTCTTTCGAGATCTAAGCCTCCGGCTGGTCTCCGACGCTTGAACAAGGAATCTTGCGAAGCGCTCAAGCCGCGCTTCGACCATCGCTGGCAGTGATCTTCCTAGTTCATCCGCGGTACAGCCATGCCAGCGTCGACGGCGAGATCAAGCAGTTCTTCGCGGTCCATAAAAATTATGAAGCGTCGCTGACTGGCGTCTAACTTCTCAATTAGGAAGTTGCGGGCTTGCTTGGTAATGGTTCCGGAAGCGATAATGTAGATGTGGTCGACCAGTATTTTCCGATTGAGCTCTGGGTCGAAAACTGGGTGCTCACTCATCATCCGAACTTGATTGAGCACCGTGGTCACATTGCCCGTGCCCGCGGCACTCGCATCGATCTTAAGGCGATTGCGAGGATGATTTCAGATAGTGGGGCTGCGCGCCGGGAATTCGCTTAGCGAAACTGAGTTAAATGCCGTGATGGGGCTCAATATCGGATTAAGGTCCGCGCGCCACAATGCACTGCAGCAACGAGAGCCGAGGCGCAGAATCGTGTCGTTAGACCTGTCCGTCTAACGCAGATTGGTACCCGTCGCCGAGGTTGACGCTGCGATTGAAACAGCGAGATCTTCTGCGGTTCGCCTGTCAGCCTAACGCAGAGGTCTCGCTGGCCTGCTTATGCTCAACGGGTTGAGGCTGCTGACCGAAGCGCCAACTCGCGACCCATTTCAGTTTGGCAGTCCACTGGTCCGCAAGCACTTGCGCTTCTGCCTCCGTGCTAACCGTACCGATCGGCTCTCCACGGACTTCAACAAGCCATTCGTTGCCGGCCTGTCTTGTGGCGACAGACATTTCGCAACTCTCCTTACGTTTCCCGAACGAAAGTGTGCGCCTGATGACTTAATGCAATATCGACTTAATACCTCAGTAAATCGAGGCTCCGATTGACCATAATTCTTTGACCAGCACGTTGAGCTTGGCCCTGTCAGGGCATTCCCGAAGTCAGCTCGGTTAATGCCTGCATGCTGGCGGAAATAGTGCGCGGATTACATTTCTTTAAAGTTTGGGATGATGCGAACGGACCGCGACGACCTACCCTTTTGAGGGGAAGCCGACCCGGCCCTGTTGCCGAATAGCGGCCCTCTGCCCGGAGCACCGTCGAGCGCTCGCGCGCGACGGCTATGCACTCGTGAAATGCCGAGCTCGCAGTGTTCAGGCCGGAGGCGTGAGCTTCCGCAGAGCGCGGTTGATCCGTATCCAGCATTTCTTAGCAAATTTGCGCTAGCATTGAATAAAATAACAAAACTTCGGGAGGCGGCCATGCTTCATGGCATCGCCAGTTTATTCGCCGGAATGTCGCTCGCAGAAGAGCTGCACACGATCTGCTTCACGGTATTCGTTATCGTGGGTACGTTGTGCTGCTTCGTGGGCCGGAGAATCCGCGTCAGTTTTAGGCACTCTATGCGGCAGATCGGGCGGCTTCCACTGCAGGCGCCTAGTCAGCAGTCATCGCCTTATCGAAGAGCGCCAGCACGGCGGCATGCCCTTCCGTGTCATTCGTGTTGATTAAGGACGAGCAGCACCGGATTTCTCGCGCGACCGCCGCTGCGAGATTGTGGGCCTGTTTCGCGTCACCCACGAGCTCGAAGGCGGCAGCTATCAGGGCTCCGAACGCGCACCGTTGGCGCGCCGACGAGTCTGTTGGATCTACCTGCCTGCCGCGTTCATCTTTCGCCAGCGCAGCGCGACACCAGTGATGTTCGTCCGCGATGAGCGCGCGGGCGCGTTCTATGATGGGTCGAGTGAGGGGCTTTGACATCTGGACCTCCTGCCGTCGACGAAGAACTCAGGCCGCAACTATACGGGACCCGGGATGGTCGCAGGAGAGCCGCGCGAGCATAGGTTGCACCTCAGAATAGCAGACGTGTCGTGGCTACTCGGATTTGACAATAAAGTTCAATGTGCAAGCCCGCTATGGCGCCTTTGGGGGCGCTGGAGCCGAAGTTGCGGGGGTCGGAGCTGTCGCTGAAGGAGGTGTGGTCGTCGCTACCCACGTACGCGAGTACGAGAGAAGGGCCAGGACGAGGACAAGCGCGGCCAGAAATATGAACGCACGTTTTGGGTCCATGGGTTCCCCCCCCTTTCTGGGATCACGGGAACCAATATGGCTGGCATTACCGCTACTGCCGTTAGTGGCCAGCACCTGTACCTACGCCCGCGGGTCACTTATTGCCCACTCAAGGGTCTGTGATCGGGCCGTCGTACGTGTAGTTCTCCCTCTCCGGAAGGGACGTGGAGACCGAAAGGATTTAGTGCGAACATCCGGCCAGGGACTTCTCTAATCTGTGAGAGCAGAGTTCGGCGCCGGTGCCGTCCGGAATGCGGTTGGAATT
>CAXMLT010000260.1:0-3027 GCA_964194245.1 uncultured Hyphomicrobium sp. | reverse complement strand
GCGCAAGTCGAGATGTGGAACAGGCGGGTGGAGCTCGGCTTGTTTCAAGCCGTCGCCTTCGTGTTCCGTCACCTGCATCCCAAGATGAGCGGGCTCGAGCTACCGCAGGTGTCTGCCTGGGGCGAAGCCAACAAGACGAAGGTTGTGGAGATGCTCGCGCTTCTTGATGCTAGGCTCGGAGAAGCGCGTTTTATCGCGGGCGATGAGTTTTCCATAGCCGACATTACCGCGCTCGTGGCCGTCGACTTCATGCGGGCCGCGCGGCTGCGGCGGCCGGAAGGGCTCGCCAACCTCGAGCGCTGGCACCGCGAGGTGTCGGCGCGGCCGAGTGCGGCAGCTTGAGAGAGAACTGGGCGAAGCCAGCAATGCCAATGCGATTTGCGAGACGCGCATGAAGCTCACAATCGTCGGCTCGGGCGACGCCTTCGGTTCCGGCGGCCGGCTGCAGACCTGCTACCACGTTGCCCTTGGCGGCGAGGACGTGCTGATCGATTGCGGCGCCACGTCGCTTATCGGCATGCAGCAGCTCGGGCTCGATCCCGACCGCGTATCGACTATCTTCATCTCGCACCTCCACGGCGATCACTTCGCAGGGCTCGTGTGGTTCCTGCTGCACGCCCACTACGTGACGGAGCGCACGGCGCCGCTCACGATCACGGGTCCCGCCGGCATCGCGCAGCGCTTCGCGACCGCTGCCGACACGCTGTTTCCCGGGACGACCGCTATCGCGAAGCGCTTCGAAATGCGTTTCATCGAATACGGAGAAGGTGTGCCCCTTGATGTCGGACCCTTACGCGTCACGGCCTACGAGGTGCGCCATCCCTCCGGCGCGCCACCCTACGCCTTGCGGCTCGAGGGCAACGGCAAGACCTTGGGCTTCTCCGGCGATACGCAGTGGGTCGAGAGCCTCTTGTACGCCGCCAACGGCGCCGATCTCTTCATCACCGAGTGCTTCAGCTTCGAGACCCCGATCGGCTATCACATGGCCTGGAGCGACATCGAGCGGAACCTCGACCGGCTCGCGGCCAAGCGCGTGCTGATCACGCACATGAACGCGGACATGCTCGCCCGCTCCGCTCAGATACGCGATCCGCGCGTGCTCGTGGCGAGCGACGGCATGCAGATTGACATCTGATTGGCGGGGGGAGCCGTGGCAACTGCTCTCGATCGACTGGTAGCCCAGATCCGCGCCTGCCGGATCTGCGTTGACGATCCCGTCGGCGCACCATTGGCGCACGCGCCGCGGCCCGTCCTGCGCGTCAGCCGCACGGCCCGGCTCGCCGTCGTCGGGCAGGCGCCGGGAACGCGCGTGCATGCGGCGGGCATCCCCTTCAGCGACGCGTCCGGCGAACGGCTGCGTGCCTGGATGGGCGTGACCGCGGACGAGTTCTACGACGTGCGCCGCATCGCAATCGTGCCCATGGGCTTCTGCTATCCGGGCCAGGACGCGCACGGTGGCGACCTACCGCCGCGGAGAGAATGTGCGCCACGCTGGCGCTCGCGGCTGTTTGAGCAGCTACCGCGGATCGAGTTGATGCTTCTCGTCGGCGGCTACGCGCAGCGCTGGCATCTGAAAGAGAGCGCGCGCGCCGGCGTCACCGCGACGGTCGAGGACTGGCGCGCGATTCTGGAAGGCACCGATCGCCCGCGCTGCCTGCCATTGCCGCATCCGTCCTGGCGCAACAACGCCTGGCTCACGGCGCGCCCGTGGTTCGAAGACAAACTCGTCCCGCGCCTGCAGGCCGAGGTTCGGGACCTGCTCGACTGAGGAAATGATTTTCCTGGCTTCCCCTTGACTGCGCCTTGGATCGCACGCCTTAATCGCGCATTGCTCGCGAAATTGGGAAAAGTTTTCCATACCAGGCGGCTATGCTCGACGAAATGGACATCAAGATCCTCCGCATCCTGCAGGAGGACTGCACGCGCCCGGTGGCCGACATCGGTAAGGAGGTCGGTCTGTCGACGACGCCTTGCTGGCGGCGCATCCAGAAGCTCGAGGAGGCGGGCGTAATCGAGCGCCGCGTTGCCATCCTCGATCCGCACAAAGTCAACGCGGGCGTCACCGTGATCGTCTCGATCAAGACCGATCAGCACAGCCTCGGGTGGCTCGAGCGCTTCCATTCCGCGGTTGCGGATTTTCCGGAGGTCGTGGAGTTCTACCGGATGTCGGGCGAGGTCGACTATCTCTTGCGCGTCGTCGTGCCAAATATCGCGGCCTACGATGTGTTCTACAAGAAGCTCATCGCACGGATCGAGATCGCCAAGGTGTCTTCGTCCTTCGCCATGGAGCAGATCAAGTACACGACCGCGCTACCGCTGCATTTCGCGCGCGGCGATGGCGCTGAGCGCGCGAGCAAGGACTAGACCAGCAGGTAGAGCGCCGACAGCGAGAAGCACATCAACGCGGCGATGCCCATCGCCGCGAATGTCAGCTGCATCCCCCACACTCTGTACTTTAGGATTTGCGGTGTCTGCGACAGTCCGTAGGCGTGGAGCGCACGGCCGGCGACCAGCATCAGGCCAACGAGATGTGTGAGAATATGCGGCGGGCCCAAGCTCTCCGCGAGCGCCATGAGCAGCAGCGCGAAGGGCGCGTACTCGGCGAAGTTCGCATGGACGCGCATGCGGCGTAAGAGTTGCGCGTCCTCGCCGTGCCCGATCTCGACGCGTTGCTGTTTCCGCCAGCCGATGACGCGCACGCTCAGGAAGAGATAGAGCGCGGTCAGCAGTGAGGCGTAGAACGCGGTGATCGTCATCATGGCAGGTTCCCCCCAGCAAGCTCTGGCGAGATTAGCACGCGTGCCAGCGATCGCAGAGTGCTCCGAGCGGAAATCAACTCAAGTCTTCGAGCCATCGCGCGCGCCCAAGCGCGCGATGAGGCTCGAGGTGTCCCAGCGGGCGCCGCCCATGCGCTGCACCTCGGCGTAGAACTGATCGACGAGCGCCGTCACGGGCAGGCTCGAGCGATTGCGCTCCGCTTCGGCGAGGCAGATCCCCAAATCCTTGCGCATCCAGTCGACCGCGAAG
>CAXMLT010000259.1:0-1555 GCA_964194245.1 uncultured Hyphomicrobium sp. | reverse complement strand
GCGACTACCACGCCTACAACAGCTTCGAGGCCGTGAGCCGGAAGCTTGCTGAGATGGAGAAAGCGCAGGAAGCGACGCGGCGCGTAGGCCGCGGTGACACGTTCCGCGCATGCCTGCTGGCGGCCGCGATGCTCGCCGCCGCAGGCATCATCGGCGCAAGCCTCATGCTCTCCGGCGGATCGATCTGAGCGCGCGAGTGCGCGACTAGACTAAGAAGCGCGGCGGGCGAGGATCTTGCGCACCTCGGCCACGAGGTCCGCCTCCTTGACGGAGACCTGCGCGGGGCGCGTCTCCTTCCACTCTTTATTGTCGGCGATGGCGGCGGCGGCCTTCGCGCCTTCGATCATATCCTTGAGGATGACTTGAGGCGGGTTGGCGTCGCGCTCGTTCGAGCCCTGGATGACGACGCACGGTGAGCCGCGCTTGTCGGCATACTCGAGCTGCTTGCCGAACTTCTTCGGGTTGCCGAGGTAGAGCTCGGCCCGGATGCCGGCATTGCGCAGCGCCTGCACCAGCTTCTGATAGTCGGCGATGCGGTCCTTCTCCATCACCGTGACGATGACGGGACCTTCCGCGGCTGGCGCCTTGTCCTTGTTTACGGCGGCAAGCGCGGCTTGGAGCCGCGAGACGCCGATGGAGAAGCCGGTGGCAGGAACCTTCTGGCCGGTGAAGCGCGCGACGAGATCGTCGTAGCGCCCGCCTCCGCCGACGGAGCCAAAGCGGACGGGGTTGCCCTTCTCGTCCTCCACCTTGAAGGTCAGCTCGGCCTCGAACACGGGGCCGGTGTAGTACTCGAGCCCGCGGATTATAGAGGGATCGATGACTATGCGATTGGATTCGTAGCCGGCGGCGCCGGCCAAGTCGGCAATTGTTTGTAGCTCGTCGACACCCTGGTTGCCGGTCTCAGAGGCTTCAACAGCAGTTCGAAAATTTGCTAGCGTGACCGCGACATTGCCGACGATGCTTGCGGAACTCGATCTCGGCTCGTTCCATCCTGTGAAGCTCAGAATCCTGTTGATTGCGGACGCCGGAAGCATAGCGCCTGGAGTAAAGTCACCACTTTCGTCCTTGCGACCTTTCCCTAAAAGCTCCGAGACCGCCTCGCCGCCAAGTCGATCCAACTTGTCGAGCGCGCGCATGGCAACGAGCCAATTTGCATCGTTTTCGACTCCCCTGAGGCCGACCGCTTCACGCAGGCCATCGAGAATCTTCCGACTGTTGACCTTGATTACGTATTTGCCTTTCAGCCCCAGCGCCTCGAGCGTGTCCGCCGCCAGCATGCACATCTCGGCATCCGCCGCGACGCTCTCCGCGCCGACCGTGTCGGCGTCAAACTGCATGAACTGGCGGAAGCGACCCGGCCCCGGCTTCTCGTTGCGCCACACATTCCCCACCGCGTAGCGGCGGAAGGGCTTCGGCAGCGTCTGATAATTCTGCGCCACGTAGCGTGCGAGCGGCGCCGTCAAGTCGTAGCGCAGGCTCAGCCACTGCTCATCCTCGTCTTGCAGCGAGAACACGCCCTCGTTCGGCCGGTCCTGGTCGGGCAGGAACTTGC
>CAXMLT010000258.1:0-17396 GCA_964194245.1 uncultured Hyphomicrobium sp. | reverse complement strand
GATCAAGATCGACCGCTGCTTCCTGGCCAACATCTCCTCCTCCGAGGAGAGTCTCGCCGTCATCCGCGCGATCAGCGGGATCGGGCGCGCGTTGGGTCTCGTGGTGACGGCAGAGGGCGTCGAGACGCGCGAGCAGCTTGATCTCATCCGCGCCGAAGGGTGCACGGAGATGCAGGGCTACTTCCTGAGCCCACCGGTGACGGCCGACGATCTGCGCAACAGAATTCTGGCGAACCCCGTGAACGTGGCTTCCCCCAAGAGCATCAAGGCCGCGTGAAACCAACACTAGTTTGTGCCGCTGCAACCGATGCTGGCCGCGCCGCTCATGTCTTCGGCTTCGGGGTCGTGGCAATGCCCCAGACGATGCCGAACGGATCGCGCAGCTGGCCGTAGCGGTCGCCCCAGAACATGAGCTGGACCGGCATACGCGCTTCTGCGCCGGCCTTGATGGCCCGGTCCCACCATTTGTCGACGTCGTCGACCTGCAGATGCAGGTTGAAGCCCTGTGGCTCCTTCCACGGATGCCCGTGCTCGGGGTAGGCGTCGCTCAACATCACAGAGCCGCCGTTGATGTAGAGGTGGACGTGCATGGTGCGGCCCTTGTCGTCGGGCGGCACGCAGGCAACCTGCTCGGCGCCGAACGCGCGCTTGTAGAACTCGGCGGCCTTAATGGCACCGTCGACCATGAGATAGGGCGCAGGGCTGCCCTTCACCTTCGGGTTTGGACCCTTGTGCGGCGGATGCTCCATGCCCTCGGCCGGGCAGCTCTGGTCCACCGGAGCTGCGGCATTCGAGGGCGGTGACTTCTTCTTGGCTTTCGTGGCCATGATGAACCTCCTTGGCTCCAGGTTCCTAGGACGAACGGTCGGGGGTCGATCCGACAGCCGGTGCGTGGCTTTTTTCGGCCCGCGCCGTTCAGAGCTTGGATGCGACCGATGCAAGCTGGTCGGTGCAAATCCCCCAGCCCTCGTGGAAGCCCATTTTCTCGTGCGTCTCCCGGTCGGCGGCGCTCCAATGGCGCACCCGCGCGGTGTAGCGCGTCTTGCCGCGCACGTTCTCGAAGGTGACGATTCCGGTCATGAACGGCTTCCCTGATGGCACCCAAGCGCTCGTGTAGGCGTCGGT
The DNA here is from genome assembly GCA_964194245.1 of uncultured Hyphomicrobium sp. GTDB lineage: Bacteria > Pseudomonadota > Alphaproteobacteria > Rhizobiales > Hyphomicrobiaceae > Hyphomicrobium_A. Next base: position 16,271 of record CAXMLT010000258.1, on the reverse strand, counting down.
GAACACGATTTTCTCGTTGGGGATGACCTCGAGAACACGCCGGGACAGGGCTGCTCCTTGCCCTCGGGGCTGCGCATGACGACGAGGCTCGAGCCGCCTGTGCGGACATCCATCGCCACGCGCGGCGTCGTCCACGGGCGCGGCGCGAACCATTGCTTGAGGAGCTTGGGTTCGGTCCACGCCCGGAACACGGCCTCCCGCGGGGCGTCGATGATGCGGGTGATGATGAGCTCGCGGTCGTCCGCGCCCTTGCTCTTGGGTTTCGGCTTCGCTTTCGTCGCAGTCTTAGCCATGACGGGCTCCCTTCCTCTCTCAGTTTGCGTCTAGGACGGGCGTCGAGCGCGGCATCCGACACCGGAGCCAACATTATTTTGCTGCCTTGTCTGCGGTCGTGGCGTCGCTCTCCTGCATCAGGCGATCGAGGTGCATGCGGATGTGCGCGGCCTCCGCCGGAGAATTCGCGAGCGCGATGGCCCGGCTGAAAGCATCGTGCGCCTCCCTGTCGCGTCCGAGTGTTTGCAGCAGCGCGCCGCGCAGCCCGTGGAAATGGAAGTAGCCCGCAAGCCGGGTCCCCAGCGGCTCGACCATCGCCAGCGCCGCCTCGGGTCCGCGCACCTTGGAGACGGCGACCGCGCGGTTGAGCGTGACGACGGGGGACGGCTGCAGCTCCTCCAGCGCCGCGTAGAGGAGATCGATCTGCGCCCAGTCGGTATCCGCAGGCTTTGCGGCGCGCGCGTGCAGGGCGGCGATTGCCGCCTGTATTTGGTAGGGCCCGCGGCGGCGATGGCGCATGGCCTTGTCGATGAGCGCGAGCCCCTCGGCGATCTTGGTGCGGTCCCACCGCGCGCGGTCTTGGTCATCAAGCAACACGAGCGAGCCATTCGCATCGAAACGCGCAGCCGCGCGTGCGTGCTGCAGCACGAGCAGCGCAAGCAATCCCATGATCTCCGGCTCGGCGGGGAAGAGGCGTAGAAGAAGCCGTGCGAACCGGATCGCCTCCTCGCACAAAGGGGCGCGGGCAGAAGCCTCGCCTCCGCTCGCCGAATAGCCCTCGTTGAAAACGAGGTAGATCATCGCAGCGACCGCCGCGAGCCGCGTTGCGCGCTCCGCCGCGCCCGGCGCCTCGAAGGGAACGTCGGCCGCGGCGATGCGGCGCTTGGCGCGGGTGATGCGCTGCTCCATCGCCGCTTCGCCCACGAGGAACGCGCGCGCGATTTGCTTCACCGACAACCCGGAGACGACGCGCAGGGCGAGGGCGATCTGCTGGGTCGCCGGCAGCTCGGGATGGCAGCATACGAACAGGAGCCGCAGCACGTCGTCGCTGTAGTGGCCGTGGTCGATGCTCTCGGCGATGCCGGCTTCCGCGTCCTCGAGGTCGGAGATAAGTGCCTCCTCGGGCAGCGGCTCCTGGCGCGCACGCTTGCGCACGCTGTCGATGGCCACGTTGCGGCCAACGAAGATGAGCCAGGCGGCAGGATCGCGCGGCGGCCCCGTGCGTGGCCACGTCTTGAGCGCGCGCAAAGACGCCTCCTGGAACGCCTCCTCGGCGGTGTCGAGATCGCGGAAATAGCGCAGCAGCGCCGCGACCGACTGTGGCCGTGCCGCAGCGAGCGCTGCGCCGATCCAGTCGACGTCGGTCACGTAACGCCCACTCCCGGCTCACCCGGCAGGAAGAGGCGCACGGGCCTGACCTCGTAGGCGCCGCCGGGGTTGGCGGCGGCGAGTTCGCGCGCGATCGACAGCGCGTGATCGAGGTTGTCGCAGTCGATGACGTAGAAGCCGAGCAGCGCCTCCTTCGTCTCGGCGTAGGGGCCGTCGAGCACGAGGTCCTTCTCCTTGTGCAGCGTGGCGCCCGTGGTCGTCGGCATCAGCCGCAACGCGGGTCCGAAGCGGCCCTCTTTGACAAGCTTCTGATGCACGACATCGAGCTTGGCCATGACGGCATCGTCCTCCTCCTTGGTCCAGGAGTAGACGGTGGCCTCGTTGTTGTAGCAGAGGAAAGCGTAGAGCATGGGTACCTCCTTTCCCGAGGACGGCCGAGCATGCCGATCGCCGACAGGGGTGCAAGATAATCTGAAAGACCTCCTCGCTCGTCTTGGCGGCTAGACCGCGGTTTTTCATGTCTGTTCCCTAGGGAACACCAGGCGACCTAGCGAGCCGATATGCTGTGGCGAGCCAGAGTCCGGGCAGGCAAACCTCCAAGACCCAGTCCCAGGACCTGAGCGAAGTCTAAGACAGCTCGACGTCTAGTCCGCCACGTGTGCCAGGTCGGCAACGTGCGCATTCCGTTCGGTATTCAGATCGAGGAGGCCAAGATGAAATGCTCGTTTCTGTTATCAAGTATCGTTGGAGCGACTGTCCTGCTTCTAGCCGGTGGCGCCTGGGCAGCATCCGTGCCTTTGACGGCACTTCAGGGGTCTGCTCAGTCGCAGCCCAGCCCGGTTGTGCTCGCTCGTCACGGCGGACATATGATGGGCATGCACATGCATAGTGCCGGGATCGCCGGACCCCGCATCGGTCACGCGGCGATGCTTCACGCTTACAGCTCGCCGCATGTGCACCATCTCCACCATCTCCACCGGCGCGTCTTCTTGGTTGGCGTGCCGTACTACGACTATCCCTATGACTACGCCTATGCCGGCTCGGATTGCTGGTGGAGCCGGCGCTATCACCGGTGGTTCTGCCCCAACGAGTGAGGCATGCCTAATCCGCATTATAGTCTCGGAAGCGTTCGATTCACGATTGAAGGGCGGCATCTAGCGTCGGTGCCGCCCTCCTCGTTGCCTAACGGCAAATCAGGAGGGGAACCGTGCTGTGGGTGAGGACGCGCGTCGCCTGGCTGCCGAGCACGACCTTGGCGAGCCCGCGCCGCCCGTGCGACGCCATCACGATAAGATCGCAACCGCGTGCCTTCGCTTTGTCCACGATGCCTTCGGCCGCGAACTGGTCCTTGACGTGGCGCGTCTCGCACGCAATGCCGATGCGCTTGGCAGCCTCAGTCACCTGCTCCAGGATTTTCTCGGCGTTGGCCGCGGCGGCCTTCTCGTACTCCTCGACGGGAAAAGCCACTGCCCACTCGCCCGAGACGGAGGCGGTCCACGGCTCCGTGACGGTAATGGCGGTGACCTTGGAGCCGAGCGCCTTGGCGAGCGTGAGGCCCTGCTCGACCGCGCGGTTGGCGAGGTCGGAGCCGTCGGTTGCGATCAGGATGTGTGCGTACATTTCTGGCCCCTTTCACCGCCTGTGGCGTTTGCGCCCGAGGCGAAGCATCTTGCAAGGGAACTCTTAAGCGTTCGCGACTTCTGTCATCCCTCCACGGTACAGGCATTGAGCGGCGTCAACTGACAGCCGTGCGGCCGGCATGATACGGAAGTTCGGCTGGGCCGCACACCGCGACATGCCGTAGTCTTGCTCCGGTTCCGCGCTAGAACTTGGTAGAACGTTGTCGGACAGACGATAGGACAAGCACGGCATGCGTAGACTGGAAGCTGAGCGGCGCGGCTTGCTCGCGGGAGTAGGCATAGCCGCCCTGGCATTGCTCGGGCTTGGCCTCGCGATGGCGCGCGCGGCAGAGCCGACCAATGAGGTCGATACGGCTCTGATCGTTGCGGTCGACGTATCGAACTCGGTCGACGATGCGCGCTACAAGCTCCAGATGGAAGGCATCGCGCAGGCACTCGAGGACCCGGGCGTCATCCAGGCGATCGCCGGCGGGGAAAAGGGCGGGATCCTGTTCTCGATGATCACGTGGGCCGATCAGGCCAAGGTCAACCTGCCGTGGACGCGCATCAGCAACGCGGAGGAGGCGAAGGCCGCGGCAAGGCAGGTGCGTGCGCTCCCGCGCCAGGGCGGCGAGTTCACCTGCATGTCGCGCATGATGCGCTTCGTCTCCGACAAGATCGTGCCGCAGATCCCGGCCAAAGCGGTCAAGGTCGTGCTCGACGTCTCCGGCGACGGGCGCGACAACTGCAACGAGCAGGAGCCGGTCGAGAATGTGCGCGACGAGCTTGTTTCCTACGGGGTGACGGTGAACGGCCTGCCGATCTTGGAGGGCAACGAGGGGGAGGGCGAGGGGCCCGGCGGCGTGCCGACGCAATCCTATCTGCCGCCAGCGCCGGGCGAGGGGGAGAACGGCAAGACCCCGCTGGAGGACTGGTATCGCGACCACGTGAAGGGCGGTCCCGGCTCGTTCGTTCTGCCCGCGAACGGATATTCCTATTTCGGCCGTGCCATCCGGCAGAAGTTTGTGCTCGAGGTCAGCAGCCTGTTCGGAGTGAAACGCGCGAGCCTGCGCTAGCGCGCGCTACTCCACGTAGGCGCGGTCGAGGTTTTTCACGCCGTCGAGGTTGCGGGCACTGTCCTTGCCGCGCAGCGACACGAGGCGCGCGGAGTTCACGTCCGCCTGGTTGAAGTTCGCGCCCGCAACGTCGGCCCCCGTGAGATCGGCTCCGGCGAGCTCGCTGCCCATGAGGTTGGCATCGCGCAGGTTGGCACCGCGCAAGCGCGCATATTCCATGACCACGCGCGCCATGTTGGCGTTCTCGAACGAGGCGCCTTCGAGGTCGGTGGAGCGGAACACGCCGCGCATCAGCCCCATGGACTGGTTCTTCATGTCGGCGGAGACGTCGGCGTCCTTGAAGTTCGCCCCCTTCATGCTCGCGCGCGAGAAGTCGGCGGCGACGCGCGCGCCCTCGAAGTTGGCGCCGTCGAGCTTGGCGTCGCGGAACTGCGTCGAGAACAGGCTCGCGCCCTTCAGGCTTGCGTTGGAGAAATCCGAGTTGAGCGCCCAGGCCTGATCGAGCACCACGCCGTCGAGGTTGGAGCCGACGAACTTCGCACCGTTGATGCGCGTCGATTGCAGCTTCAGGCGGCGCAGATCGAGGCCCGAAAGGTCGAGCCCGTTAAGGCGCTGGCCGGAAAAGTCGGCGACCCCGTCGGTGCCCGCGGCCGCGATCGCGGCCAGCACGGCTTCGCGCGTGACGTCGGCCTTCTTGAACTCGTCCGATTTCAGATCGAGCTGATCGATCATGTCCTGCGCGCACGCTGCGCCGGCCGGCAACATCAAGGCAGCCGAAACGATGGCAAGTACGAGACCGCGACGCATGGCAGCTCTCCTGTAGGCTCGCGATCGGAGCCGTCGCCCTAAAGGTCCTCGGTGCCCGCGGCGCGGCAACTCCAGCGCGCGATGCGCCAGCCGGGGTGGGCATCCGCCCAGGTGGCGAAATGCGGTGGCGCATCCGTCATGCAGTGGTTCGCATCGATCCCGCTCGCCAACGGGATGCGATAGTCCTTGCACACGCCCGGATCGCTGACGAGACAGGCTGAAATCACGATCGCAATCATCCGTTGAACCTCATTTGTTTTGGCCGACGGCGTCCCAACTTCACTCCATATATTACGGTTGGAAAGCCGGAAAGATGCGCCACCGCGGGCAGAGGCTATTCGCCGGCGCCCGTCGATTGTTACGCGGGCGTCCAAAAAAGCGGGTGTTTGGTCGTTCAGGCGGCGATCAGCAGCTCGCCCTTGCCGATGGTCGCAAGGTCGCCCGCGTATTTGCGCACCGGTCCCGTGATGGGACGGGGCGCGAGCGGCCCCAGGGTAGCGGCAAGGTAACGCGAGAGCACGCGCAGGATGACGAGGTCGTGCTTGCCGGTATCGACGAAGGTGGCGAGCAGCTTTTCGACGTTGGGGCCTATGAGGGTGCCTCGGCGCATCAGCAACCCGGGGTTGGCGCCGAAGCCCTGGTCGGTCCAGATTGTGCCGCCAAGCATGCGCGTGCCGGCTATGGCGCCGCAGCGGCCGCGCACGATGATGGTGCCGCGGCGCATGCGATCGCCGACGCGGTCGCCGGCGTGACCCTCGATAACGACGATGCCGCCCATCATGCCGAACTTGTCGCCGGCGCGCTGGGCGCCAACCTGGTTGCCGGCTGAGCCCTTGAGGGTGACGATGCCGCCTTTCGTACCCGAGGCGAGGTAGGCGCCGGCATCGCCGCGGATGTCGAGCCGGCCCCCGCTCATCTCGCGGCCCGCGTAGTCGCCGACGTCGCCCTCGACGATCACGCTGCCTTCCTCTAGTCGCGAGCCGACGAAATCGAGACGGTTCGAGCCGCTCTCGAAGGTCACGGTGCCTCCGGCCCGGCCGCCAATGGCGAACACGTCGCCGACCTTCAATTGGCGCTTGGTCGAGCCGACGACGATGCGCTCGATCTCACCCTGAGACAGCTTAGCGAGCCGCCGCGGCGTCAGCTCGGCGGCGTCGATGCGCTCATCGAGCGTACCCTTCAGGCGAAACGTCAGCCCGCTCATGGAAGCAGCTCCCGCAGGTGGTAGTGATGCTGGCCGAGCTTGCCGCCGTAGTTGCCGGCGGTGACGCGCGTCACGCCCTTGGCGGCGCCTGTGTCGATGATGGCCTTGAGGCCGGCCTTCATGGCATTGGCGACGGATTTGGAGGTCAAGCCGTCGATGACGATCTCCAGCACAGCGACGGTGTCGGGACCGAGCTCGGACTTCACGCGCCCGCGCAGCGTCGGACAGAACGCGTCGTTGGTCGAGGCGACGGCGCCCTTGTACTTGGAGCCGACCTTGGAGCCCGAGCGCACGATGCCGCCCGGGAACGGCGTGATGGTATCGGGCACGTTGGCGATGGCGTCGACGGCGCCCTCGGCTGTCGTCAGCAATCCGGCGCGGTCGTTGCCGAGTATGATCAGGTTGCCGCCGCCGACCGCATCCGTGACGAGGCCAGTTGTCTCCTCGATGACGAACTCGCCATCCATTACGGGAATGCGCCAATAGCGCTTGTCACCGAGCTTTTTCGCGGTCTGGAAGCCGTCGCCGAAGTAGCGGGGGCCCTGGCCGAGGCCGACGCGCTTCTCCGATTCGACACCGGCGTAGCAGGCCGAGCCGGGGCTGGTCAGCACGCACTGGCCGACGCGGTTCTTGAGCTGAGGGCCGACGGAGGCGGGCGAGAAGCCGAACAGCAGCACGCGTACGCCGGGGCGCCCATCCGGCGTCTCCTCCGGCTTCAACTCGCGGTCGATGCCGACCTCGGCGCCCGCGCCGATGACGGAGGTGCCGAAGCCGCTCATGGTCACTGCGGCTTGGCGCGCCCAACGCATGCTGTCGGCCGTAATGATGACGCCGGTGCCGCTCATGCCGAAGGCCTCGGCGAACGTATCGTCGATGGTGATGCCGTTGACCTTCATGACACCCGCGCCCTGGTCGGTTGCACCACGATCTTGCCGCGGCCGCCGTCGACGATCTCCTCGTCGGAGACGCGGAAGTTCTCCATGGCGATGGTGTGGTAGCGCTCGAAGTAGTCCTTGAGCGGCTTCTCGATGGCGCGGTCGTACTCGGGGCGGGCGACGTGGGTCGCGCCCTGCACCAACTTCACCACCTTGCCGTCGCGCACGATGACCTCGCCGTTCTTGAACACGAGCTCCGGCTTGGCAAACATCGCCTCGCGGTCGGAGTTGTCGGTGTAGACGGTGACGTCGCCGCGGGCGCCGGGGCCGAGGTGGCCGATGTCCTTCAGGCCGAGGCTGCGTGCGGGGCCGGCGCGCGTCAGGATGGCGATGTCGTAGAGCGAATACTCGCGCTCGAGCGACGGCAGCGTGCTGTATTTCAGGGCCTCGGGCACGACCTTCAGCATCATCTCCTTGCGGAAGGCCCGGTCCATCAAGAGGCGGATGAGGTGTGGGTAGGTGTAGAACGGCGCGCCGTTCGGGTGGTCGGTCGTCAGGAAGATGCGCCAGGGGTCCTCGCACAGGAGGAACGTCTCGAGCCCGATCGCCCACTGCAGCGAGTGCACGTAGCTCGAGTCACGGTAGCGGAAGGGGACGACGCCGCAGCCGGCGTCGCACTCGATGTCCATGACCACCCACCGCTTCGGGTCGGCATTCTTGGCGCCGTTGTACTGGCGCATGCTGTCGCCGGAAGCCGTGCACGTCTGGCCGAACATGACCTGGCCGACGTCGATCGAGATGTGCGGGTACTTCTTCAACAGATCGGCGATGGCGGCCGCGCCCGAGGAGAAGTGGCGCTCGCCTTCGGTGGCGTAGCTGTGGAACTGGATGTGGGTCAGGTGCAGCGGCAGGCCGTCGGTCGCGCGGATGGTGGCGAGCGTTGTCTCCACGTTGCCGGGGATGCCGAGGTTGCAGCCGTGCACGTGCAGGGGATGCGTGATGCCGAGCTCCAGGAGCCCGCGCGCCAGCGTCAGGATGATGTCGCGCGGCGTGATGCCGTAATAGACGTGCTTCTCGTCGAGGTTCAGCCGGCGCTGGTTGAACTTGAAGGCGCTGATGCCGCCGGGATTGACCACCTTCACGGCGATCGCCTGCGCGGCGTGCATGGTCCAGGCGATGTAGTCCTTGATCTGCTGGAAGTCGCGCTTTTCCGCGATCGAGCGCAGCATGAAGTCGTCGCTGCCGAGCATGACGAACGCGCCCTTGTCGAGGAGCGGCGTGTCACCCAGCTCGAGATGCGCCTGGCGCGCGTTGGCCGGCAGCATCGCGGGTTCGAAGCAGGCGGTGTAGCCCATCTCGGCGTAGCGATAGCCGGTAATCATCGTGGAGGGCAGCGCGTGCCCCGTGCCGGCGCGCGTGAGCGCGGTGTGTGCGACCTCGTCGTGCTCGTGGTCCTCGGGCATCAGCGTGCGCGCGATCGTGACCTTGCCGCCGCCGATGTGGGTATGCGGGTCGATAGCGCCCGCCATGACGACCTTGCCGCGGAGATTGTACTCCTGGTCGATCCGCGCTTCCGGCGCCGGCGCCACGACGCGGCCGTCGGCGATGTAGATGTCGCGCACCTCGCCGTTCACGCCATTGGCAGGGTCGTACAGTTTTCCGCCCGTCAGCTTGATCATCATCGAATGGAGCTCGCGTTCAGAGGGCCGCTTCGATGGCGGCGAGCACGTCGGCTGCGCGCGGAAGCTGTGCGCGGCCAAGATTCTTGAGCGGCAACGATACGACGTTGTCGCAACGGACCATGCAGCCCGCGTGATCGACGCCCGGTGTGCCGACCGGAATGAACACGGTCGGCGGCTGGGCCATGCGCAGGCCGGGCGTGCCGAGCACGATCGTCGGCAGCTTGGTGGCCGGGACCGCGATGTCGGGATTGAAGGAGGAGACCCAGGTGAGCAGATCACCTTCGCCCTCGGTGAGCATGCGGCCGATGGCGTAGCGGTAGGAATCGTATTCCGGCTTGCCGTTGGCGAAGCTCACGCGCAGCGGGAATCCCGTCTGCCACGTTGCGCAGGAAGCGGCACTCGGGGCGCCTTCGTTGCCGCCGAGCGAAAGGCCGGCAGCGCGCGTCGTGACGTTCAGCTCCTTGACGATCTCGGAGGTGAGCAGGACGGCGAGGTCGGCCTGAGCAAAGCTCAGCCCCGGCGGCGCCCACACGAACACCGAATAGTGTGCGGCCTTGCACTTCTCAGCCACCTTGTCGATGTCGGACAACTTCACGCCGGCAACTTCCGGCGCCGACCCTCCGTCCTTTGACGGCAGCAGCGACGAAAGCAGACCGCCGCGCTTCTGCGGCGCTGCGTCGCGCGCCTGCACGGGCAAGCCACGCAAGCGCGCGTGCAGCGCGCCCAGCACCTCCGTCAGGCGGTCGTTGGGGCACTGCAGGTTGATGACCTCGCCGATGCGGTCGCCCTTGGCGCCCGAGGTGTCGAGGCCCTCGCCGATGAAGATGACGTCGCGCTTCTTGGGCACGTCGTCGAACATCGAATGCCCCGGGCAGACGATGCGGTCGAAGAAGCGCCCGTGCAGCTTGTGCACGTCGCTGCCGACGATCACGAAGACGTCGGCGCGGTTGCGGGCCTCGGTGAGCGTGGTCATGATCCAGCCGCTCATCTGCACGACCTTGATGTTGCGGTACTGGCCCTCGCTCAGCGCGTGGTCGATGACGCCGCCGGAGCGGTCGGCAAGGGATAGAATCGCGCGGGCGCCGGCGACGTCGGAAGCCATGCCGCCGTAGAGCGGGAGCGTCGATTTGCGCACGAGGCCGGCGGCGGCGTCGATAGCCGTCTTGAGGTCGACGTCGGCGCCGCGGACCTGCGGCTTGGCGGCGGGAAGAACGCGTTGGAAGCCGGCAACGGCGCGCCCGCAGCCATTCTTCAGGACCTTGAGCGTCGTGCCGGTGCGTGACACCTCGGTATCGTCGCAGAGCAGTCCGCAGAACGGGCACGTGACGTTGTGATAGACCTCGGAAGCGCTCGCCTTGCCATCACCCGCTGCAGTCATGTCGGTCTCGTTCTCCCTCGCGCGGGCGCAACAAAGCACGGACGCCACACCAAAACAACACCGGCCCGAATGCGGCGCTTTGCCTGAGCGACGGGAATTGCGCGGCTATAGAGCCGCCACTATGGTTTTGTCTAAATCAGGTCGAAGAAGAACCGCCCGGAGGACGCCCGATGGTGAGAGCTCTTGCACTTGGGTTGGCAGCGCTGACCCTGTTTCCCGTTGCCGTTTGCGCTCACGGCCCGAGCCGACAAAAGGTGACGGAGACAGTCGAGATCAACGCCCCCCCGGAGAAGGTGTGGAAGGTCATCGGCAACTTCCAGGACATGAGCTGGCATCCCGCAGTCGCCAAGCTCGAGGGCCAGGGGGGAAACGACGCCAATGCAACGCGAACGCTGACCTTGAAGTCGGGCGGGACCATCGCCGAGAAGCTCGATGCGTTCGATGCGGCGAAGATGCTCTACAAGTACGAGATCACCGACGTCGACGTGAAGGTGCTCCCCGTCAAGAACTACTCCTCCTCGCTGAGCGTCAAGGGTGACGGCGGCAAGTCGACGGTAGAGTGGAAGGGCGCGTTCTACCGCGGCTTCATGAACAACGATCCTCCGCCGGAGCTCAACGATGAGGCTGCGGTCAATGCCGTGAAGGGGGTCTATCGCGCGGGTCTCGATGCTCTGAAGCAGAAGCTCGAAGCCGGCGGCTAGGCGAGGGGCGCCGTGCGGCGCCGGCTCAAGGCGGTCGGATGCTCGCTCGCGCTGCTCGTTTGCGCCGGGGTAGTGACGCACGCGGGCGAGCCGGCGAGCGTCAGCGAGGCCTTCGTCACCAACCAGACCGACGACTCGCTCTCCATCGTGGAACTCGGCGATCTCAAGGTCGCGGAGACCCTGAAAATTGGGGGCAAACCGGCCGGCATAGCCATGTCGGCCGACGGAAAGCTCGCGTTCCTCACGTCGCCCGAAGGCAAGGAGGTCGTCGTCGTTGATGCGGTCGCGCGCAAGATCGTGCGGCGGATCAAAATCGGCGAAGGCCCCCTCGGCATCGCCGCGCATCCGAGCAACGGCCGCATCTACGTCGCCGATTGGTACACGCATAAGCTCTCGGTCGTCGATCCGACGGGCGGGGCGACGGTTGCCGAGGTGGCGGTCGGCGATTCCCCGTCGGGGGTTGCCGTCACACCGGACGGACGGCTCGTGCTCACCGCCGACCGCGACAGCAACTCGGTCTCCTTCATCGACGCTGAGACGAACGAGCGGCTCGGCGGCGTGACCGTGGGCGAGCGACCCTTCGGCATCACCATCGATGCGAGCGGAACGCGTGCCTACACCGCCAACGTCGCCAGCGACGACGTGAGTGCGATCGACATCGCCAAGCGCACGGTCATCGCCACCGTGAAGGTCGAGAGGCGCCCCTATGCCGTCGCGCTTGCCGGCGGCCGTGCGTTCGTCACCAACCAGTATACGAGCACGGTTAGCGTCATCGACCTTGCCGGCATGAAGGTCATCAAGTCGATCCCGGTCGGCGACCATCCCGAGGGCATCGCCGCCGATCCCGCCGGCAAATACGTCTACGTCGCCTGCTGGTTCGACAATGTCCTCATGCGCATCGATACCGACAAGCTCGAGGTCGAGGGTGAGGCCGTAGTTGGCGACGGGCCCCGGGCGTTTGGCCTCTTCCTGCGCTGAGGGCGGCCGACCCGGTGCCGAAGCCCGCGCGCCCCAGTTAATGCTTCTCTTCGCGCCGCAGCATGACCAAGAGTTAAGTTTCTGCCAGTGGACGCGCGTGCGATCGAAAGTTAGAACAAGCGCAAAACGCGTGGCATCAAAGTCTTGATAAGGAAGGAAGCTTGAGTATGCGGGTTTTTGGAGTGTGCGCTGTCGTGGCGCTTTCATTGGCAGTATCGACCGCAATCGCGGTGGCCAACGCGGCTGACCCGGCGGCGCCCGCGGCGCCCCCGCCGGCGACGAGCAATCAGCCAACGGCGATGAACGTGATCTTCGATCGCAAGCACATGTCGAACGTGGATCAGGGCACATCGCTGGGCTACCACTTCGATCGGACTCCGTCCGATCCGAAGCTCCTGGGCGAGAAGTTCTCCGACGAAATCACGATGAAGGTCACGGGCATCAGGCCTACGGGCGAGAAGGATGTCGATCTGCAAATCTACACGGGCGAGCGTGCGCGCGAGCTGCAGAAGATCCTAAGCGTGACGATCAATCCGATGTTCATCGTCTATTTCGACATGTCGGTGAACACGCTGAAGCAGCTCACAGGTGCAAAATACGGCTATCTGAAAGCAACATTCAGCGATGGCTTCAAGGACAAGGCCAAGATCGAGCCGGTGAAGCTCGCCTACAAAGGCAAGAGCATCGACGCCTATCGCATCACCATGGCCCCTTATGTCGGTGACGCCAACGCCAAGACGATGCAAGGCTACGACCTCTCCAAGTTCACATTGGTCGTGAGCGATCAGGTCCCAGGCGAGGTCGCGCAGTTGACCTCGGTCTACGAGAGCAGCATGAAGGAGGCTCCCAAGCTCGAGGAGCGCATCACGCTCGACGGAGCGGAGGTGAAATGATGGCCCGCACGATGCTTGTGATGGCCGCGCTGGCGTCGGTGGCGCTCTTTCCTGCGGCAACCTCCGCGGTCGAGCTGCCGCAGAACGACTATCCCACGTCCGCGCGCGCCGACTACGTATTCGCCTGCATGCAGACGAACGGGCAAACGCGCGAGTCGCTGGAGAAGTGCTCCTGCTCGATCGACGCGGTGGCGGCGATCCTGCCTTACTCGGAGTACGAGTCGGCGCAGACGATCATGTCGATCGCCCAGCGGCCCGGCGACAACGCGGAAGTGTTCCGCTCGTATGGGCCTTACAAGGAGCAGGTCAAGAAGTTGAAGACCGCCCAGGTCGAAGCGGAGCTTCGCTGCTTCTGATTTAGCGGAGCTTCGCTACTTCTGATTTAGTGGAGCTTGGCTGCTCCTGACGCACTCGACGCGAGAGTGGAGAGAAAAAGGGCACCGCATCGGGTGCCCTTTTCCTTTTGATGGGTGCAGGCCGCTAGGTGGCCTTGTCGGCCGAGGTGCCCGTGAACGTGCGACCGTCGGTGTCCTTCGCGGTGACCTCGATCGGGGCGCTTCCCTCGGCAGCGAAGGTGAAGCGGAAGTTGGGGTTTTCCGAAATCGAGATGCCGCCCTCCACGCTGAAGATGAGCTGGCCGCCGCGCTTCACCTCGATCTCCTGCACGATCTTCATGGGCGTGAACTCGCGGGTGAGCTGATCCATCTGCATCCCCGTGAAGTTCGGATGCCGGATCATGACCTGGGCCTCACGCATGTCAGGGGAACTCGTCGGAGGCGTCGCCGGCTCGAAGGTGCGGATCTGCATCTTGCCCATGCTCGCTAGCGCCTCGTCCATGTCCTTGCCGGCGGCGGCCGAGCATCCCCCCGAAGCCTTCACGTACTTCGTCGCCATGTGCAGCTTGCCGTCCGTGGTCTCGATGACGGCGCGGACGTTGGAGTACATGTCGATGCGCACGCGGGTCGACAGCATACGTTCGCCCGCCCCGGCGGCCTCGCCGAAGTGGAACGTCGCCGCGACGGGAGCGGGGTTCTTCTCGATGATGAGCGTCAGGGTCTTGACGTCGCGCGCGATGCTCGCCGGGATGCGCATGGTGAGGGGCACGACGGCGGCGTCCTCGGCGCGATAGGGCGCATCGAGCGAGATCGTGCCGTCCTCCTCGGCGATGTCGCGATTGTCGAACACGTCGCGCTTGATGTCGGGCCAGGGATCGTCGGCGCGCGCCGGCAGGCTCGAGAAGGCCATCGCTGCCGCGGCGACAAGTGTGAGGAGAAGTCTGCCGGGGTTCACCGCTACGTGCATTCTGAATTCCTCCGAGCGCCGGCTTCCGGTCATTCCCATTCGAGTTCGGCAAACGCTGCCGAAACGTTACGCGCATGATACTCCGGGAACAACAACCACGCATCCTTTTCGGACAGTCCGGCCGTTGCCATCGCCTCCTGGATGGTCTTGCCCTGCTTTATCAGAGCGCGCACATCGTCGGCGATCCTGCCGAGGTAGCGCTGCTCGGCCGCCATAGCCGCGGGCCAGGGCACGGACGCGGGTCCGTGGCCCGGCACGACACGGGCAATGTCGGTGCGCTGCTTCAACTGATCGAGCAGGGCGAGCCAGCCGCGGATCGATCCGTCGAGCGCCGGCACGTGCTCGACGAACAGAATATCGCCGAGAAAGAGCGTGCCCGTCTTCTTGTCGAGCACGGTCAGGTCGTTGTCGGTGTGTGCGGTTTTCTGGGCCTCGAGCAGGAGCGTCCGATCGCCGAGATCGAGTTCCAGCTTGTCGTCGATGAGCAGCGTCGGCGCGATGATGCGCTCGCCCGCAAAGGCCTCGTTCCCGAGCAGCTCTTTGTTGATCGCGAGATAGCGCTGGGCGCGGGCCGCGAGCGCGCGCGGCAGCTTATGATGCCCGACGAACGTGGGCTTCTCCGCCTCGAAGGCGACGTTGCCGAACACGTGGTCGGGATGCATGTGGGTGTTGATGACGTACTTGATCGGCAGCGGCGTGCGCGCGCGGATGGCGGCGAGAAGACTCGCGCCAATGCGCGGGCTGCCACCGGTGTCGATCACGGCGACGCCATCGCGCCCGACGATGAAGCCGGCGTTGGAGACGTCGCCCTCGTTGCGCGGCGTGAACAGCTCGTAGCGTCCCTGGTGCACGAAAACGCCGGGCGCGATCTCGTGAACGGCGAGCGGTTCGGGCGTGGCGGCGGCCGCCGAGGCTATCCAGATGAGGACGCCCACGAGAAGCGTGGCGGCCTCGAGAAAACGGGCGTTTGCGGGCATGCTTTTGGGCCTGAAAAGCGCTAGGGCCGATATACATACGACAGTTCACGGCGCCGAGAGCGCTCCGTGATAACGCGGGCTGATAGGTCAGCGCTGTAAACGTCGGGAGAAATTGCCCGGTCCTGTGCACGTTGGTGGCATCTGTGACGTCATCACGCGGGCCGAGTGCACGACGAAGCCAATGAATTGGCGCCTTGAACACAACTTTGTCGTGCGGCGCACCATTTCATCTTGCAGCGCAACAAGCCGCGATGGAACGCGGGGGATTTTAAGTCAGCGATCTTGTCCTATTCACGGACGCGTGAGTTTGCGTTACCTGATCGGCTTGCGGACGTGAAAAAAAAGTGCGTAGATGTGCCGCGGTGGTGACATGGCTTCCAGGGCCAAGTGGCAATAGCCAAAAAAGAGCCCGGTCGATCGCCAGGGAGGAAGAAGGGGCAAACCCCATCCCAGAATTTTGGGTGTGAGGCGCTGCCGGACATCGCCGCTTTAAGCGTGGCAAGAACCTTAAAATGGAGGAAGCGCAATGCGCAGAAGCGTATTCGCAGTTGGCTTACTTGCAGCCGCTGGCCTGGCTTCGCCCGTTCTGGCGAACGACAGTGCCCAGAAGGCCGCAGACGACCCGAACAACTGGGCGATGCAGCGTGCAGACTACAGCGCGACTGGCTATTCAAAACTCGACCAGATCAACACCAAAAACGTCGGCACGATGAAGGCCGCTTGGACGTTCTCTACGGGCGTCCTGCGCGGTCACGAGGGTTCGCCCCTCGTTATCGGCAACACCATGTGGCTCCACACGGCGTTCCCGAACATCGTCTACTCGCTGAACCTCGATGGCGATCCCTACACGATCAACTGGAAGTACGAGCCCAAGCAGGATCCGTCCGTGATCCCGGTTATGTGCTGCGACACGGTCAACCGTGGCGTGCAGTACGGCAACGGCAAGATCTTCCTTCACCAGGCTGACACGTCGCTCGTGGCGCTCGACGCCAAGACCGGCAAGGAAGTCTGGAAGGTCGTCGACGGCGATCCTAAGAAGGGTCAGACCGGCACCGGCGCTCCGATCGTCATCAAAGACACCGTCATCATCGGCGTCTCTGGTGCTGAGTTCGGCGTTCGCTGCTGGGTTTCCGGCTACGACATCGAAACCGGCAAGTTGAAGTGGCGCGCTTACTCG
>CAXMLT010000257.1:0-4923 GCA_964194245.1 uncultured Hyphomicrobium sp. | reverse complement strand
CCTCCTCGAAGTGGAGCACCATGTAGCCGGTCTTGTTGTCGCGGAAATAGCGGTGGAGCTGGACGATATTGGTGTGGTTAAACTTGGCGAGCGTCTGCGCTTCCTCGATGAAGCGTTCGAGCCCCCAGTTGTAGTCGCCGGCCGCGTCCTGCGAGCGCGGCAGCACATCGATTCCGTCGGCGCGCGCGGCGATGTCGCTCGGAAAATATTCCTTGATGGTGACGGGCCGGCCGAGCGCAAGCTCCTCGGCGAGATACGTGACGCCGAAACCGCCAGCTCCCAGCACACGCTCGATGCGGTAGTCGCCGACCAGTACTGTCCCGCTTGGTAGCGCGATGAGATTCGTCATGGTTCCCCAAGACGAGCAAGCCCAGGCAACCGCATCAGAATCGCCCGGGCCGTTCGTCGATGACGCGTGGCCTCCGAACACATTGTTGGCGCACAAATGTGGCGCTCGCACGGGCGATGGTCTCGTGTTGAACAAATCTTGGGCCAGACGTTTTGCGGCCATGTTGCTGCCGTCATGCGGCACGACTCTACTCATCGATTAGCTCAAGAGAAGACCATGAGACCGGCGTGGTCGTCGTTTCTGGCGCTTGTGGCCGCAGCGGCGGCCCTCGACGCTCATATCGCGGCGGCGGGTACAACCGAATCGCGCCATGCCATCGCTTTCTCCACGCAAGACTTTCTGCTGCGCGCTTCCATTCTCGACGGGATGGCGGACCGCAGCGCCCAGGTGTTGGCACCGGTGCGCCAATGGATCGGCGAAAGCTACGCGCGCGCTCCCGCACTCGTGCTCGGGCTCTCGGTCGTGATGGTAGTTCCGCCGCTCGCGCTCGTTGGACTGCTCGCACGCAGGAAGCGCCGCACGAGCGCAGCACCGTCGCCCGATACGACGCTGGCGTTGACACGCGCCGGCAAGCGCGGCGCTGCGCTACTAGAGCCGAACACGTTGAAAACAGAGGGATTTTCGTGGCCGACAGAGGCCTGGGTCGACATCCAGGGTACCCCCGGCGGCCGCTACGTCATCGGCCGCACGCTGGTGAGGATTGGCCGGGAGGCGGACAACGACATCCGTCTCTCGGCCAAGACCGTGCATCGCTATCACGCCGCGATCCGCCGCACGACGGACGGCGACGTGATGGTCACGGACCTCTCCGGCAACGAAGGCAACGGCGTACTGGTCAACGGCAAGCCCGTCGACGAGGCGCGGCTCAAGAAAGGCGACATCATCAACGTGGGTGAGGTCAAACTGCACTTCGACGCTAAGCCCGTTTAGGAGGCTGCAAGCGTCGCGCGGGTGGAAGCAGGCAACGGCATGAGACTTTTTCCAGCAAGGATCTTTGGGAGATTTGCAATGTCAGAGGATCGCGGAAGCGGAGCGGAGGCCACGATGACACAGGCAGCGAAGGCAGGACGGATCTTGGGCTCGCTCAAGGATGCATTGAACGCGGCGAGCCGCGACGACACGCAACGCAAGGCTGCTGCCGGCGCGGACGCTGCAAACGTGACGCGGGCGGAGACGGCGGTCGTCAAGCAGCCGGCTGCCGTTCCGGCCGACCCGACACGCAAGGACGCGCCAGCGACACCTGCCGGCGCCGGCATGAGCGCAACGGAGGCCGCGCGTGAGGTCAAAGGTCAAACCTCGCTGAAGCAGGCCGACAAGCATGTCGAGTACGCGACGACGCCGACGACGCGCGTCGTCAAGCCCGAGCGCAAGCAGCAAGAGGATACCGGCCGTACGCAGCTGGTACGCGGCAAGGCCGACGTGAAGCGCGGGGCCTTCGAGCAGGATCCGGTCGTCGGCTGGCTCGTCATCGTGGGCGGCCCCGGCATCGGCTCCTACCGCCCGATCTTCGAAGGCAACAATACGCTGGGCCGCAGCTCCACCCAGCGCATCCCCTTGGATTTCGGCGATGATTCGATTTCTTCGGAGGAGCAGGCCTATATTCGCTACGATTCGGCCGCACGCTCGTTTCTGTTCGTGCCGAACCTTGCCAAGACCAATGTCGTTTCCATCAACGACAAGAGACCAACAGGAGCGGTCGAGCTCAACCAAATGGACGTGATCACGGTGGGTCGTACCCAGGTGGTGTTCGTGCCGTTCTGCGGCGCGGAGTTCGATTGGGCAGAGCTGACCGATGCCAAAGGCTGATGCGGGCATTCGATTTCGCCGCGCGCGCCACCAGGGGCGCACGGGACTACCAGGAAGACGCGAGCGCATTCTGGCCGCCGGAGGGCTCTTCCGGCGGCGGATCTGACGCGCCGACGGCCAATTCTGCGCGGCTCGTCGCCGTGCTGGCCGACGGCATGGGCGGGCACACAGCGGGCGCGCTCGCGAGCCGTGTCGTCTGCGAAAGCTTTATCTCCGCCTATAGAGGTCTCAACGGCGCGCGGCAGCAGCGCTTGCTGAAGTCGCTGCAGTCGGCCAATGACGCGATCGCGATCAAGGTGCGCGCCAACCCCATTCTCTCCGGCATGGGCTCGACGCTCGTTGCCGCGGTGTTCGCGGACGAGGGCGTCGAGTGGGTGAGCGTCGGCGACAGCCCGCTCCTGCTCTTCCGCCACGGCGAGATCGCGCTCCTGAACGAGGACCACTCGCTCGCGCCCGAGCTCGATCGCCTCGCCGCTATGGGCCGCATGACGCACGAGGAGGCGAAGGCCGATCCGCGCCGGCACATGCTGCGCTCGGCGGTGACCGGCGATGACCTCGACCTCGTCGACGTGTCGAAGCGACCGCTCGCGCTCGAGGCCGGCGACTACGTGATCCTGGCGAGCGACGGACTGCAGACTCTGGAGACAAGCGAGGTGCAGCGCATCGTCAAGGCCTACGCGGAAGCGGGGCCAGAGGCGGTCGCGGATGCGCTCATCCGCGAGGTCGAGGCCATGCGCGACCCGCACCAGGACAACACGACGGTAATCGCCGTGCGGTCCTTGCCGGACGCGAATCCCACCTAAATCCGGCCGCCATCCGCCCCTTGTTCCCCGAATGTTCTTGCGTGTGGTGCCCGCCCACGCTAGCGTTGCGCGTGCATTGCTAGCCGCCGGCTTCGGCGGCCGGGGGGCGCATGTACGGCCAGATCTCCACGCTTGCGTTCGTCGGCATCGAGGCGCGCCCGGTCGAGGTGCAGGTGCGCATCACGCCGGGACAGACCGCGCTCGTCATCGTCGGCCTGCCCGACAAGGCGGTGGCGGAAAGCCGCGAGCGCGTGCGCAACGCGCTACACGCCATCGGTCTCGGCATGCCCTACCGCCACGTGACGGTGAACCTCGCGCCCGCCGACCTGCCCA
Source organism: uncultured Hyphomicrobium sp. (assembly GCA_964194245.1). Lineage (GTDB taxonomy): Bacteria > Pseudomonadota > Alphaproteobacteria > Rhizobiales > Hyphomicrobiaceae > Hyphomicrobium_A. Next base: position 1,632 of record CAXMLT010000257.1, on the reverse strand, counting down.
AGGAAGGCAGCCAGTTCGACTTGCCGATCGTGCTCGCCATGATGGTCGCCATGGCGGCGATCGCGCCCGACGCGATCGCCGGCTACGCCGCGATCGGCGAGCTCGCGCTCGACGGATCGATCCGAACGGTGCCGGGCGCGCTCCCCGCAGCCATCGGCGCCAACGCCATGGGGAAGGGCCTCATCTGTCCTGCCGCCTGCGGGTCGGAAGCCGCGTGGGCGGGCGAGGACGTCGACATTCTCGCGGCGCCGCATCTCCTCTCGCTCGTCAATCACTTCAAGGGCCACCAGTTGCTCGCGCGGCCCAAGCCCGTCGTCGATCGCGACACGGCCTCGCTGCCCGATCTGCGCGACGTCAAAGGCCAGGAGAGCGCCAGGCGCGTGCTCGAGGTCGCCGCCGCCGGCGGGCATAACCTCCTCATGATCGGGCCGCCCGGAGCGGGCAAGTCGATGCTCGCGGCGCGGCTGCCCTCGATCCTGCCGTCGCTATCGGCCGAGGAGATGCTCGAGGTGTCGATGGTGCATAGCCTCGCCGGCGAGCTGATGGGAGGCAAGCTCCTGAGCGAGCGGCCTTTCCGCGCCCCGCACCACTCAGCCAGCATGGCGGCGCTCGTCGGCGGCGGCACTCGACCGCGGCCTGGCGAAGTCAGCCTCGCGCACCTCGGCGTGGCTCGACGCGCTGCGCCAGCCGCTCGAGACCGGCGAGACGGTCATCGCACGCGCCAACCATCGCGTCGCGTACCCTTCGCGCATCCAGCTCGTCGCCGCCATGAACCCATGCAAGTGCGGCTCCGGCGGTCCCGGCACGAGCTGCAAGCGGGGTCCGCGCTGCGCCGCCGACTACCAGGCGCGCATCTCCGGGCCGCTTCTCGACCGCATCGATCTGCAGATCGAGGTGCCGGCGCTGTCGGCCGCCGACCTCGTGCTGCCGGCGCCAACCGAAGGAAGCGCGGAGGTGCGGGCGCGAGTGGCGCGGGCGCGTGAGCTCCAGCGGGCGCGCTTCGTCGCTCTCGGCGCGCGCACGATGCGCACCAACGCCGATTGCAGCGGGCGTATTCTCGAGGAGATCGCTACGCCCGACGCCGAGGGCGTAGCGCTGTTGCGCCAGGCGGCGGAGGCGCTGCACCTGTCGGCGCGCGGCTTCCACCGGACACTGCGGGTCGCGCGCACGCTCGCCGATCTCGACGGCGCCGAGACCGTCGGCCGCATGCATGTCGCCGAAGCGCTGAGCTACCGCGGCGAGACGTTGCGGCAAGCAAATGCCGCGTAACTAGGCCGCCGCGGCGATCCCGCGCTGCATCTGCGCCGCCTCGACCGTGTTCTTCAAGAGGCAGGCGATCGTCATCGGCCCGACGCCGCCGGGGACCGGCGTGATCGCGCCCGCCACCGCGGCTGCCTCGGCAAAGGCCACATCGCCGACGAGCTTGCCCTTGCCGTCCGGCTTGACGATGCGGTTGATGCCGACGTCGATCACGATGGCGCCGGGCTTGATCCAGTTGCCCTTGACCATCTCGGGTCGTCCCACGGCGGCCACCACCAGGTCGGCCCGGCGCACCACGCTGGCCAAGTCGCGCGTGCGCGAGTGGGCGATCGTCACGGTGCAGTTCTCGGCCAGCAGCAGCTGCGCCATCGG
>CAXMLT010000256.1:0-4994 GCA_964194245.1 uncultured Hyphomicrobium sp. | reverse complement strand
GATGTGTATAAGAGACAGGTGCTATCATGATACAAAGCTTGGCGGCGCAAGCCAAGCGTGGGATGCAGTGCTCGAATACTTTCGCGAGAGCTGTTCAGCTAAACGAGAGAGGTGATTTGCCATGGGGTCTGTCTATTTTGATTCGCCAGTCGGCGACGAGGCACGTCGCAATCGGCTTTACGCCGGTGATATTTTCATCATGTCGGCGACGGAGCGAACGCGCGCCCTGATCGATTTCGCTCGCCAAATGCTGGAAGAGGCCTTTGCGCCGCACGATCCCAGAACAATCCACGAGCACAAGACCCCCGAAGAGGTCGCGAAAATACTCGGCAAGCTGAAACCGCAGTTCATTCACCATCCATTCTGCAAAAAAATCGTGCCGCAGATCATGGAGGAGCACGGCGTCGATATCGAGAAGCTGTATTTCGACGTGCCGCGCATGCGCTCGGCGTATCCCTCGCACTTCCTCACGTCCGGAATTGCCTACGCGTTTCATCCTCGCGACACGTGGTACTCGGCGCCGATGTGCCAGCTGAATTGGTGGCTGCCGATCTACCCAATCGAGCCCGACAACGCCATGGGCTTCTATCCGCGGTACTTTTCGGAGCCGATAGGCAACAGCTCGCAAGGTTACAACTACTACGAGTGGAATGCGAACAACCGCGCCAGCGCCGCTCAACACGTCAAGACCGACACGCGCGTGCAGCCAAAGGCCAAGCAGCCGCCAGAGCCGGTGACGGTGCGCTTCCTGCCTCCGCCGGGGGGCATCATCGTGTTCTCGGGCGCGCAGTTGCATGAGTCTGTTCCCAACACAACCAAAGTGGCGCGCTACAGCATCGACTTCCGAACGGTGCACTACGACGATGTTGTCGCGCGTCGTGGTGCGCCGAACATCGACTCGCGCTGCACCGGGACAAGCATCAGGGACTTTCTCCGCGCCACAGATCTTGCTCCCCTACCCGAGGAGGCCGTCGCGCTTCACGACGACGACACGGCTGAGGGTGATCGAGTGCTCTACTTCGGCGACAAGCTCATTGATGGCGCTCTCGGGGGCGGGCTCTCGCGATGTCGTGGCAGCTCGCTTCGATCTGTGCGTGGGGCTGCCGCAGTCTCGAAGAGTAGCGCGTGACGGCTCTGGCAAACAAATGGGCTCTCGTGACCGGGGCCAGCGGTGGTATCGGCGCCGCGATCTGCGAGGGCTTGAGCCGCGCCGGCGCCAACATCGTCATGGTCGGTCGGGATCGCGCGAAGCTCGATGCCGCTGCCCGCAAGCTGCCAAGCGGCCCGCAGACCGTACTGACGAGCCCGCGCGACCTGACAAAGGCCGAAGACATCGACGGCCTATTCGATATAGTTGCGGCCGTCGGGGAGCGGCTCGACATTCTGGTGCACTGTGCCGGTGTGGTCGAGCATGGGCCACTAGCCGATGCGCCTTTGAGTTCGCTTGACCGGCAGTACCAGGCAAATGTTCGCGGCCCGCTAATGCTAACGCAGCGGCTTTTGGCGAGGCTGAAGAGCCCTCACGGTCAGATCGTCTTCATCAACTCGAGCGTCGGCTTGAAGGCCCGCGCCAACGCGGGCCATTTCTCCGCCACGCAACATGCCTTCAAAGCTCTGGCCGACGCGCTCCGCGAAGAGGTCAACGCGGCCGGAATCCGCGTCATGAGCGTCTTCCCCGGGCGCACGGCCACGCCGCGGATTGCAAGCCTCCACGAACTCGAGGGGCGGCCCTTTCAGCCCGAAGTGCTGCTGCAGCCGGAAGACATCGCCAGTGTCGTCGTCAACGCACTTTCCCTTCCTTGGACAGCAGAGGTCACGGACATCAGCATCAGGCCAATGCTCAAGTCGTATTGAGCCTTGAGGGCGGAGGCGGAACGGCTATGTTTGTTTGCCAATACCGCTCGTAAGTGTAGAGCGTCTGCCGCGCTCCCTACAAACAATGTAGTAGCGCGCGCAGCGCCGCCTACCACCATTGGCGCCGTGTCGGTCTCCCGGGCGGCTCCGTAAACTAATCGAGTTTACTTAATCGGCAACGAGCGATGGACGGCTCCCCGATCGCGACAGTATCGTCGCGATGAGATTTTCGCGATCAGCGAGCCGGCGGGCCGCGTGGTGCTGCTCACCTCGAGCGCCGCGACCCGCTTAAAGCCAAAGCGCGGTGCCTATGCGATCTCGAAAGCGGTCCTGGAGGCATTGGCGAAGACATATGCGCTCGAGACGCAGGAGGGCGGAGTACGAGTAAACCTCGTCGATCCGGGTGCGGTCGACACAATGCGCGCCTCCGCTGTGCCTGGGGAAGATCGGATGACGCTTACCCAGCCTGCAAGCCTAGGCCCCCTAATCGTGAGACTGTGCCATCCGACGCTCGAGATGACCGGGCAGACAATTGAATTTCGAAAAGCCCCCTTTGATGTTGGAGGAGCGCGAACACACTCAGATGCGACGCCTAAGGCATGCATCGGATAGAGCGTGCGCAGCCACATCGCTGTGGTCAGTAGATACCGGAGGAATAGGTCATGGGTGGCATCGACGTCGTCGTGCCCTGCTACCAATACGGACGCTTTCTTCGTGACAGCGTTGGCAGCATCCTGTCGCAAAGGGTCGATCAGCTCCGCGTTCTCATTATCGACAACGCCTCGACGGACAATAGTGCTGAAGTGGCCCAGGAGATCGCGCGCGGAGATACGCGGGTCGAACTCGTGCTGCATGCCTCCAATCGCGGTCAGCATGCGAGCTACAACGAGGCGATCGACTGGGCGCGCGCCGAATGCTTCATGATCCTCGACGCCGACGATCTGCTGGCGCCGGGGTGTCTCTCGCGCGCCGTCTCGATCATGGATCGCGAACCAGACCTCGTCTTTTGTCACGGTGCCGAGCGAGAGTTTGCCGGCGAGGCAATGCCGGCCTTGGAGCTGGCAGCCTCGGCGCAACAATACGATTGGCGGATCGAAAGCGGGCTCGCATTCATCCGTAGAATATGCGCGACGGGATACAATCTCGTCGGCTGCGAGACGGTAGTAAGGCGAACCTCCGCGCAGAAGGAGATCGGCTACTACCCACCCGAGCTGAAGCACGCCATCGACCTCAACATGTGGCTGCGGCTGGCGACGCTGGGTCCGGTGGCGGAGACAAAGTCCGTGCAGGCGTTACGCCGCCTGCATGAGGCGCAGATGACAGAGTTCTACCGCGAGAACCTGATGTACGACCTCGTCGAGCGCTTCAACAATTTCCAGCATTTCTTCCTGCACGAGGGTGCCGCCGTTCCGGGCGCCGGCAGGGAGCAACGGAGAATGACGAGGCGGGTGGCGTTGAATGCGTTGAAGGTCGGCGTGAAGCTCGTTCCGAAGGGTCGCGTCGTCGAAAGTCTGCGATGCTTGGACTTTGCCGTGAAGATGCTCATTGAAACCGCGCACCCGCGTGTCCCTCTCGGGGCGGCGGCCGAACAGCGTGGATCGCAATGAGCGAGCGCATGACGCGCGCAGCAATCAGGGACTTCAAATCGATTATGGATCTTGCGCGTACCTCTAAAGGAGATGGGGTCGGCCGTCCTTTACCCTAAGCGTTAGGCACGATCCCTGCAGATCGGAGATCGAAATGAGTATCGGTGTATCCTTGTGATGTGCATGCGATCGGCTAACGTTGGGGTGGACAGGACGGTTTCGCCAAGCGGCAGATACTTTCAATCGCTGTCGATCGAGACGCGAGCCTTGATGGCTTTGCGCTCCAACAGCCGCCAGATCGCCGTCCGTCGCTTTCTGCAACCAACAGCCGCATTCGTCTCCTCGATAGGCAACGGCGCGAGAGCAGAACCGAGATGATACGTACCAAAACGATGCACGTGACACGCCTTTTGCTAGCGTGTCTCATTTTGCTCTGCGGCGACCCCACGCTCGCCCTCAGCCAAACAACTCAATCGACGGCGGAAACACCTGCCGCGACGCCCGCGGACGGCGTTCCCACTGCGGCGCTTCCGGTCGATATCACCGACCGCCCCGCAGCCCAGCCGGGTCCCGCAGACGCCCACGTCTCGCGCCTCGAGGACTCAGCGCCGCCTGCCGCCTCCCCGGCGCCCAGCGGCGACAACGATGCCTACAAGCTCGAAACTGGTGACCGGCTCAAGATTTCGATCTACGGCCGCGAGGACCTAACCGCCGAGTACCGCGTCAACGATCAGGGACAGATCCGCATCCCCACGCTCGGAGCCTTCGACGCGGCCAAGCGCATGCCGGCGGAGCTCGAGGAAGCAATTCGACAGGGGCTCGAGCATATCCTGCAGCGTCCCGGCAACGTCGCCGTCGACGTGATCGAGCGGCAGCCGATTTTCGTCACCGGGCTTGTCGCCAAGCCCGGCGCCTACCGGTTCACGTCCGGCATGGCGGTCATTCATGCAACCGTGCTGGCCGGCGGAACCGCTTCGAACGGTGACTCGCTTCCGACCGAGGCTTTACGCGAGCGCTCGAAAATCCGCGGCGCCAGGGCGGACATGAAGCACCTGATCGCGCGCAGGGCTCGCCTGCTCACGGAACGGGACGGCAAGGACGAAATCGCTACGCCGCCGGAACTCGTCAAGCTCGCAGGTAACGATCCCGCGGAAGAGGTGATCAACGTCGAGAAGGAAGCTCTGAAGCATCAACGCGAAGTCAGGAACCGCCAGCGAACGGCGCTTGAGGCCTCGATCAAGGAGAACAAGGTCGAGCTTGACGCATTCGAGAAGGAGCTCGCGAACATCGGCGAGCAGAGGCGCCTCCGGCAGGTAACGCTCGACCGATTGAAGTCCCTGTCCGACAAGGGGTTGACGACGCTACAGCGTCTCACCGATAGCGAGATCATGCTCACCTCCGTGGATCGCGACGCCCAGTACGCGATCGCCAACATCTCGCGCAGCCGGCAGAGCTTGGCGCGCGCCGAGCGCGACCTTGCGATGTTATCGCTCGAGAGAAACGAGGCGATCGGCAAGGAACTGCAGGACATCGAGCAGCAGCTCGAGAAGCAGC
>CAXMLT010000255.1:0-8645 GCA_964194245.1 uncultured Hyphomicrobium sp. | reverse complement strand
ACCCCATACTGGTCGCGGAATAGCAGCCCTTCGATGGCGCGCCGCGACTTCCCGTCCTGCAAGAGGAGCAGCAACCACTCGGCCGCGAGGAACTCGCGGATTGACCGATGGTGGAACCGAACCGTCCCATAGATCGGCTCATCGAAGAGGGGTCGGCTCAAGAGCGTTGCGACCTCGCCGTGCGCCCACCCAGCAAGCACCTCCATCGCGATCACCCCCTTCTGGGACGCATCTGATCCAGGCAGCACGATCCTCGATGTCCGCTGGAACGTCGCTGCCGCAGCGAGCAGCCGGGCGCCTTCCCGCGCTTTCATTTCCGTGAGCGAGCGCAGGGTCGCCCTGTTCGGATCGCGCTCTCGTAACTTCTTCTCAACGCTTGCCTTGATCAACTCGAGCCGGCGCCCGATCCGCCTATGCTCCTCCCAGTAGTCGATAAGATCCTGGAGGTCCTGAGGCCGCGACGCGAACTGCTTCGCATCCTTCCTCTCGATCTCATCGATCAAGCCTTCCGCGTTCTCCACCTGCTTCTTTCGCGCGAACTCGAGCATCTGCTCGCGCGAGAGTGACATCAGGGCGACTATCTGTAGTGCGGGCGCTGGTGCACCACTGGATCTCTTGCGCTCGCTGCCGGCGCTATTGCCCTCGTGAGCTGTCTCGGCATCATTGCCGAGCTCCTCCGGCCGGTTCAGCGCCTTGAACGGAAGCTTCTCCGTGACGAGTCTGGCATCCGATACCCATCTCCACTCGTGCAGCCGGCTCGTGATATAGATATGGGCTCGCTGCCCGTGCCCGCTGATAGCTTCCGCGAAGCGCCTCAGGGCCAGATCGAAGTCGCGCGGGTCGGCGAGACGCGCCTCGTCTACCGAGTCGAGGAATATCCAGCCTTCCTCTTGTCCGTTCAGCCACCCGTTGAATTCCGAATGCGTTCCGACGTCGAACGCGAGCGTCAGGTCGGTCGCGACGTGCTCCAGCCTGAGGAAGAAAGCGGCCTTGCCATTAGCGCGCTGGCACTCCGCCGCATGCCGTATTTCCCACGTCTTACCGGCACCGGGCTCCGCAAGGATCACAACGCGGTGCGATCCCTGGAGGTCTGTCCAGTGAAGCGTCGAGGAGCTCCCGATGACTGACTCAGCAGCATCACCATCGCGGAGCTTCAGCTCTGCAGGGATCGCGGCAAAATGCCTATTCAGATCAATAAATTCATCGTTCATGGGGCGGAGCCGAGCGGTAGCACCGGGGCGAAGGGCTGTTGACAACGCTTCGGTCCCTACGCGATTCGCGCCTGGCCGAAGCAGGGGAATCGACTTTAGGGCCGGCAGTTGATCGATTGCAGCCACGCCTCACCTAGCGCAGGAAGACGGGCATTGTGTGGTAGCGATGGCCGCTTCCTCTGCAGAGCGGACGTCACGATTAGTCGAGCGGTGGTCGCGTCCGTCGATCGCCAGCATGTCCGCAAATGTATAGGTGCGACCGACGCGAAGCAGTTGATGGGCTGCTCATTCCTGCTCTATTCGGCTTGAAGCAGACCAAACTGATGTCACGGTCGATATCGCCGCCATCAAATTTGGCGCACGTAATCCAAGGGCAGAGCGGTCGGGAACCTTGCGCATGATGCCGTGTCCTTGATGATCACGGCAGGCTTCGGTTGCGAAACGGACGTGGCTGCTGGATACAGCCGGCATGAGGCTCGCCCCACCGCTTCCGATTGACGCCATCCTGGACGATCTGCGAACGGCCTTGGCTGCGCGCGCATCTGCCGTCCTCGTTGCGCCACCGGGCGCCGGCAAGACGACACGCGTTCCACTCGCTTTGATGAACGAACGCTGGCTCCGGGGTCAAAAGATCCTAGTGCTGGAGCCGCGCCGCATCGCCGCGCGGGCTGCCTCAGAGCGCATGGCGCACTCCTTGTCGGAGGCTGTGGGCGAGCGGATCGGATTGCGGGCGCGGATGGTCTCGAAATCGGGGCCTAAGACACGCATCGAGGTCGTCACCGAGGGCGTCTTCACCCGTATGATCCTTGATGATCCTGAGCTTTCCGGCGTTGGTGCGGTGCTGTTCGACGAGTTCCACGAGCGCTCGCTTGATGCCGACCTGGGGCTTGCCTTCGCGCTCGACTGCCAGCGCGGCTTGCGGGATGACCTGCGTATCCTGCTGATGTCGGCGACGTTAGATGGCACGCGGGTCGCGCAACTCCTCGGCGATGCTCCTGTCATCGCCAGCGAAGGCCGCGCCTTTCCGGTTAACACACGCTATCTCGGCCGCGATGCCAATGCGCGCATCGAGGATCAGATGGCGGACGCGGTGATGCGCGCCTTGCGGGAGGAATCCGGTTCGATCCTCGCGTTCCTACCCGGCCAAAGCGAGATACGGCGCGTCGAGGAGCGGCTGAAGGAGCGCATCAGCGATCCGAGCATCGTGCTTGCCCCGCTTTACGGCGCGATGGACATGAAGGCGCAGGATCTTGCGCTCGAGCCAGCGCCCAGGGGCCTGCGCAAAGTGGTGCTCGCGACCTCGATCGCCGAGACGTCGATCACCATTGAGGGTGTGCGTGTCGTCATCGACAGCGGCCTTGCGCGGGTTCCGCGTTTCGAACCGGACGTCGGCGTGACCCGGCTGGAGACCGTGCGCGTGTCTCGGGCCGCTGCTGATCAGCGCCGGGGCCGCGCCGGCCGTACCGAGCCCGGCGTCTGCTATCGCCTGTGGGATGAGCCGCAAACGCAAAGTCTGCCCGCTTTCGCTGAGCCTGAGATACGCTCCGCCGATCTTGCAGCCTTGTTGCTCGACTGCGCGGAATGGGGAACAGCCGATCCGCGCTCGCTGTCTTGGATCGATCCGCCGTCGACCGCCGCTATCGACGCCGCACGCGAGGAGCTGACGGAGCTGGAAGCGCTCGACGCGGAAGGGCGTATCACAGTCATCGGAAGGCGGCGAAGGTCGCTGCCATTGCCACCCCGGCTTGCCCGCATGGCTATTGCCGCAGCCGAGCTCGGCCACGCGGAGGAGGCTGCCGAGATCGCCGCCGTGATCGTGGAACGCGGACTCGGCGGCAACGATGCCGATCTCGCACATCGGCTGGACGGGTTTCGCCGCGACCGCTCGCGTCGCGCCGGCGACATGCGAAAGCTGGCGGCCGGCTGGGCCCGAATGGCCAGCGCTGGTCGTTCGCCGCAAGGATCTCATGAGGACGTGTCGATCGCGCGTCTGCTGGCACTCGCCTTTCCGGAGCGCATCGGCAAGGCACGTGGTGCACCCGGGCAGTTCCTCCTCGCCAATGGCCGCGGCGCCAACGTCGATGCGACCCATCCTTTGGCGCGATCGCCCTTCCTGGTCGCTGCGCAGCTATCCGGATCAGCGTCGGCGACGCGCATCCTGCTCGCGGCCGCAGCCAATGAAGCGGACATTCTTGCTGCCGCGGGCAAGCGGCTCCGTGAGAGGGATGAGATTGAATTCGATCAAGGCGCAGGCGCACTCAGGTCGCGCCGTGTCCGCCGCCTAGACGCCATCCAGCTCGCAAACGAGCCGCGGGCGGTGATGCCGAGCGAGGAAACCGCGCGCCTACTCGCTGAAAGCATTGCGAAGCTCGGGCTGAGCCGCCTGCCGTGGAACAAGGCGCAAATCCAGCTCCGCGACCGCGTTGGTTTCTTACGCGCGGCCGGAGGAGACGGATGGCCGGACCTGACCGATGCGGCACTCGCCAAGACCGTCGTGGAATGGCTTGCCCCTTTCCTCGCCGGTAAGACGAAGTTGTCTGAGATAGGCGCCGATGACCTCGGGGCGGCGCTCGATGCGCTGTTGCCATGGAACTTGAAGCGTCGCCTGGAGGAGGAGGCTCCAACGCATTTCGAGGCGCCAACGGGCAAACGTCATGCGATCGACTACGAGACGACGGGCGCACCCGCCCTGCACATCCGCGTCCAGGAGCTGTTTGGGCTGACGCAACATCCTTCGATCGCTCACGGTAATCTGCCGCTCACCCTGCATTTGCTCTCGCCCGCATACCGGCCAATTCAGATCACGTGCGACCTTCCGGGCTTCTGGAAGGGATCGTGGGCGGCGGTTAAGGCCGAGATGAAAGGGCACTATCCGCGGCACCCATGGCCCGACGATCCCGCTTCGGCGGCTCCTACCGCACGGGCCAAGCCGCGCGGGACATAATGGGATGCGCAATTTTTCGCGCGGAGAAGCCAACCATGGGCAGGCGTTGGCCAGCGCTGCTACTCGCGCGCCGCCTTTCACGTCTCCTAGTTGAAGCCGCTACTACCTGCTACGATTTAGTGCTACTAGTGTGGCCGTAGCGGTTCGGAAAAGCTAAGCAAGATCAAGGCCATGGGACCGCTCCGCTCACGTCCTACCCGCGGAGCCAGCTTCATTCCATCGCCTTGGGACCGTGCCCAGAGCGAGCTGCGATCCGAACCCTCCACGACCCAGCTCGACCAGGCAAGCAGGCCGACGGCGAGCGCCATCAGCGCCGTCGCAGCCCATCCCAGAAGCGTCACCCATCGCGGGAGATCGAGGGACAGCCTGGCGCGAGCGCTCGAACTCAGAACCATCGTCGCGGCCATGATCGGCACCGCGACGATCCCGTTGATGACGGCGGTCCAGAACAGCATGGCGACTGGGTCGATGCTGCTCACGCTGAGCCCGGCGCCGGCGAGTGTCGCGGCGCCGACGATGGCGTAGAAGCCGAGCGCGCGACCGGCCGGCAGCTCGAGGCTCCCGCGCACGCCGAACGCGTCGGCGACGGCATAGGCGGCCGATCCCGCGAGCACCGGCACTGCGAGCAGGCCGGTGCCGATGATCCCGGCCGCGAACAGGGCGAAGGTCAAGTCTCCGGCAATCGGGCGCAGGGCTTCTGCGGCCTGCGAAGCCGTCTCGATCTTGGTGATGCCGCTGGCATGCAGCGTCGCAGCCGTCGTCACAATGATGAAGAAGGCGATGAGATTGGAGAAGGCCATCCCGATCCACGTATCGAACGAGATGCGGGAGAAGAAATCCGCTTGCGAAAGCGCCGATGCGGAGTGGCGGCCGCGGTGACTGAGGCGCGATTCCTCGGCCTCCTGCGAGGCCTGCCAGAAGAACAGGTAGGGACTGATTGTCGTGCCGAAGATGGCGACGATCACGAGGAGCTGCTGATGATCCAAGGAGACCGTGGGGAGCAAAAGCGCGCCGAGGACACTGCCCCACGGAATGTGGAGGCTGAAGGCCGCCGCCACGTACACGAGCAGCACCGAGGTCAGCAGCTTCAAATATCCCGCGTAGCGGTGATAGGGGACGACCACCTCCGCGACGAGGCAGGTGACGCCGAACAGCAACGCGTAGAGCAGTGCCGATCCGCCGACGGCGAGACGCAGGGCTTCGCCCATGGCCGCGAGGTCGGCCGCGATGTTGATGGTGTTGGCAATCACCAGCAGCAGGACGAGCGCATAGAGCACGAGCGGCGAAAGCTCGCGCTTGATGTTGCGGGCAAGCCCACTACCCGTCTGCCAGCCGATGCAGGCGCTGATGATCTGGATCGCAACCATGAACGGGAGCGTGAGGAACATGGTCCAGGCGAGCGCGTAGCCGAATTGCGCACCCGCCTGCGAGTAGGTTGCAATCCCGCTCGGGTCGTCGTCCGCCGCCCCGGTAATCAACCCTGGCCCGAGCGCCTGCCAGAACCTGCGCAGGAGGCCGGCCGGCGGCTCGTATTGTTCCATGTCCTGACGTTACCGCTGGTCGCTGCTGGCCCCTGACGGGTCGAGCGGCCGCATATCGCCCCACGGGCCCGACTCGACCGTTGCATTGGCGGCGGGTTGTGCGTCTGCCGTCTCGCGCGCCTTGACGTAGCGCGCCTCACCGCCGGCGGCTGCGAAGATGAATAGCGCGATCAGCACAAGCATCGGATTGCCCATGATGAAGCCCAAGGCGGCAAACACGAGCGCGAGCCCCTGCCCGACGCGCGCGGCCACTTGCGTCGCACGTCCATAGCCGAGCCAGATCGCCAGCACGGCGCGCAGGACGCGGCCGCCATCCATTGGGAACGCCGGAATGAGGTTGAAGACGAGCAGCACCACGTTTGCCGCAGCGACCTGAGCTAGGAAGCTCTCCTGGAATGCGCCAAAGGACAGCGGCGTTGCGTCGAGCCGCAGCACCACGAGGAGGACGAAGGCGATGGCCGCGTTGACGGCCGGGCCGGCGAGCGCCACCGCGATCTCCTGGCTGGGCTTTTCCGGCATGCGCTCCATGGAGGCGACGCCGCCAATCGGCAGCAGCGTGACGTCGGCCGTGCGGATGCCATAGCGGCGCGCAGCCCAGATGTGCCCGAACTCGTGCAGCACCACACAGGCGAACAGCACAAGGATGAACAGCACGCCATGGGCAGCATTCTGCGGGCCGCCGCGCTGCCATTCGGTCGCGGCGATCCAGGCAAGCAGTGGCAGGAACGTCAGATGCATGCGGACGGCAGTGCCGCCGAGCGTGAAGAGTTTTATCGACCAGCTCATGAAGCCAACGCGGATACCAAGCTCAGTGCCAGGCCATCATATAGGGATGGAAAGCGGTTGCGGCGAGCGCGCGCAAGTGGTGCTGCCACCGCCACCGTCGGAGATATCCTTAAGGGGCGAGCGTCGGCGCGGGCGGCGGCTCGTTAGGGTCGCGGTCCATCTCGGCGATGGTATCGGCAGCTCCATCACGCCCGTAGAGGTCGGGACGGAACGCAACGGTCCCGTCACGCTCGGCCCAGGCGGTAATGTAGGTGAAGAACACCGGGATCGGCCGCGTCAGCGTGATGTCCACCGGCTGGCCTCCGGCGATGATCTGCTGCGCGCGCCCTGCCTCCCAACCCGGCTCGTTGTGGCCGATCCAATCGACCAGATCGAACACGTCCTGGACGCGCACGCAGCCGGCCGAGAAGGCGCGCGACCGCTGGGCAAAGAGCGGCTTCATCGGCGTGTCGTGCATGTAGACGTTCTGGTCGTTGGGCATATCGATGCGCACGAGTCCCAGCGCGTTCTGCGGCCCCGGGTCCTGGCGGAACTTGAGCTTCTGGGCCTGCGCAGAACCCCAGTCGACCGCGGCCGGATTCACCTCCGGGCCGTCGACGCTGGAGAAGACGCGGATCTGCTCCTGCGTGAGGTAGCCCGGCTCTTTCATCACATGGGGGATGAGGTCGAGGTGGGCCACGCTCTCCGGCACGCGCCAGTAGGGAAAGAAGTTGAGCGCGCGGACGGTCGCCTTCACGGAGGGCGACGGGCGCTCGGTGCGCCCGACGATCACGCGGTGGCGCTGCTGGACCTCGTACCTGTCCACCGCCTCGAGCTGGAAAGCCGGAACGTTGACGAGGATGTAGCGGTCGGCGACCGCCTGGGACATCAGCTCGCGGATGCGGCCAAGGTTGAGCCGAAGCTGCGCCAGCCGGTCCTCGGTCGTCATATTGAGCGCGGGGAAGGTCGACTGCTCGACACGGCCGGTGGGACGCAGCCCGTTGCGGCGCTGGAAGCGGCGCACGGCGGCCGACAGCTCCTCGTCGAAGGTGTAATTGTTGTAGGGGGCGGCGCGGCGCTGAAGGTCGCCGCTGATCTGCAAGCGCTTGCGCAGGACCGGTACGCGCTCGTCGTCGTCGCCTTCACGCATCATGCGCCCCAGCGGCACCAGCGGCCAACCGCCGGCGGCGGCGATCGCCTGATAGCGCTGGATAGCGTCCTCCATCGCCGCGATCATCTCGTCGCTGCGCCAGGGCGTGGCGTCGGGGCGCAGATCGTCGAGCGGGTCGGCGGCGGTCTGAGGCCGGTCGCCGCCGTTGTCGTCCCGGCGGCGGTTCGAATAGTCAGGCTGGCCGAAGCCGGTGATACCTTCCCACCAGTTGGCCTGTGCAGCCTGTGCGTAAGCAGGGAGCGCCACCAGTAGCAGCGCAAGGACGAGCCCCATCACACCCGCGGTCCGCCAGTCGCACGCGTTCTCGCGAACGTTGGCAATCTGCGCCCCACCGGGCCGCGCGGGCGCGCGAAATGCCTGCATCGATCCGTCCTGACCGTTGCTCTCGATAACGAGAGCGGAGCTTACGGGCTGGCGGCAGGGCTGCCCAAGCTTCGCCTGACCACCGAACGCCTTCACTGCCCACTGGATATGGCCAAACAAAGACGACAGGGCTGATCCCAGAGTGCCAGACGCCCGCACCAGTGGCAACGAAGTGCCATTCGGTTGCATCGGAGCCTCGAAAGTTTGTGGACCAGACTTAATCCCCAAAGTGATCCCAGCCGGTTCTGGTGAACGCCATGGCGTGAGCACTTCCGTCGTGCACGATCAACCCCTGCCTGCCATCGACGATAGAACCAATGCGCGTGACGGGAGTTCCCGCGGCGGTTGCCGCAGCTTCGAATTTCTCCACCTCGTGTGGCGCAATCGCCGCGAGCACCTCGTAGTCCTCGCCGCCGGTGATGAGGTCGGCCAGAGTCGCGCCACCCGCAGCCACAACCGCACGCGCGGCGGCCGCCAGCGGGACGGCGGTAGCGTCGATCTCGCCACCAACGTTGGAGGCGCGACACAGCCGGCCGAAGTCCTTCACGAGACCGTCCGAAATGTCCATGGCGGCGCGCGCATGGCCGAGCAGCGCCGAGCGCAGGCCGACGGGCGGCTGCGGCAGCCGAAACCTGGCATCGAGATAGGCC
>CAXMLT010000254.1:0-3427 GCA_964194245.1 uncultured Hyphomicrobium sp. | reverse complement strand
CACGGGCGGAAGTGGCGGCTCGGGGTGGCTCTCGACGGTCGCTGCCGCGATCTCGGTTTGCGGCGGGCCCTGGTCGGAAAGCTGCTCGATCTTTTCCGGCAGCTTCGCGGCTCGCGGCGCCGGCTCGGTGGCAGTCTCGGACGCCGGCTCATTCGCCGTCGCAGGCGCGGTGTCGGGGACACGCTCTGGCGCCGGGTCGATCGCAGCGGTCGAGATCGGTGCGTTCGATGACGCGGTGTCCTGGGGCGCGGCCAGCGCAAGCTCGGAAAGCGCTGGGGGCGTTCCGCGTTCGGCGACCGCTGGCACGTCGGGCCGATCGAGCGGGGGCGCCTCGCGCGCGGCGAGCTCGACGGCTTCGTCGGGCGTGTAAAAGAGCCGCGATAGGATGCGCTTGACGTCGAGCTGGACGTCCGCATGCCCGGGGTCGCAGGTCGGGCAGGTTGCTGGGCCGGCGAGGACGGCGAGGCCGAGCCCGCCGGCGAACAGCGCGGTGAGGAAACCGCGCATGCGCATCGGTTTCCCGGTCAAGGGGGCGAGCGCGGCAGCCCGCGAGGGGCGCGGTCGGTCGCGCCGGACGTCGAGCACGCGAGAGCCGCCCGCTGCAATCGGGGGCAGGGATCTTGGGCCGCGCAGGCCCGCAATGTCGTCCATGATCTTCAACAGGCCGGCGGTGGACTCGCCCGTTGCGGCCTTCGATGCGACCTCGCGCATGGCGCGGCTCCCGGATCACGTCCTCCCGCGCTGCGGGAGGGCTGGAGCGGATTTGCGCATTGTGCTCGAGACCCTACGCGCCAACACCTACGGGTCACTCTGAAGCGGCAAGCGCACTAGCTTGAAAGAAGGGGAAATTCCCCGTCCATTTGGAGACGGTGCCACGCTCATGGTGAATTTTCTATCAATTCCCGCACTTACGGCCGCGTTGCAGGAAAGTTGTGACCTCGAAACGCGTTAAGGCCCGGAGCGGCGTCTGCCGTCCGGGCCCATTTTGCTTGGCTTTCGCTGAAAGCCTGCCCGTGTTCGGGCCATTTCAATGTCACCGCGGCCCTTCGGCCCGCAGCGACTGTAAAGGTTCGAACTTTTCGGTCTCGCCGCAGCCCGGCGCACCCCCGTCGGGGGTGAGTTAGCGCGGCCTGATCTGGCCCGGAGGCGACATTTTCTTAGACCTCCTTCGTATGCGTTCATACAACCCTGCGCCCGACCGGTGCCTTGTGTCAAGCAATGCCGCGGGCACGCCCGATTGCACGAGCCGCATGGCCATTTGGACGCCTCCTGCATGGTTAACGGATTGTTGAAAGGCGGGAGCTACGTTCGGGCCAACGTGACCAATCCAAGGTGCGGCAGATGCGGGCTGTGTTCGGCTTCTTCTCGATGCTGGCGCTCGGACTGATGCTTGCCGCCGTGATCGTTGTCGCAGCGTCGGACGCAACCAACGGGCCCATCCGGCTGCCGATCTCGGGCCTCTATCTCGACTATGCGTCGGTGGTGATCGGCCTCGCCCTGGGCGTCGTGATCGTGGTGCTCGGCCAGATCCGCTGGTCGGAGCTCCCGGGCCGCGCCGCGCAGTGGGTCGCCGCGCACTGGCGCAAGCTGCGGCTCTTCGCGTGGGCCGCGCTCTTCGTCGCGGTGCTCGTCTATTTCTAATCGACCTCTGAAAAAACTTGCGGCCCGGGATAGATCCCGGGCCGCGAACGTCTCGAACTCGATGCGATCCGCTTAGACCGAGTAGTACATGTCGTACTCGATCGGATGCGGCGTCATCTCATAGCGCTGGTTCTCGGCCGAGCGCAGCTCGATGTAGGCGTCGATCATGTCGTCGGTCATCACGCCGCCCATCTTGAGGAAGGCGCGATCCTTGTCGAGGCTATCGAGCGCCTCGCGCAGGGAGCCGCACACGGTTGGGATCTTCTCGAGCTCTGCCGGCGGCAGGTCATAGAGGTTCTTGTCGATAGCGTTGCCCGGGTTGAGCTTGTTGGTGACGCCGTCGAGACCCGCCATCAGCATCGCGGTGAAGCCCAGATACGGATTCGCTGCCGGATCGGGGAACCGTACCTCGACGCGCTTAGCCTTCGGGTTGGTCGCGTGCGGGATGCGGCAGGACGCCGACCGGTTGCGCGCCGAGTAGGCGAGCAACACGGGCGCCTCGTAGCCGGGGACCAGCCGCTTGTAGGAGTTGGTGGTCGGATTGGTGAAGGCGTTGATCGCCTTGGCGTGCTTCAGGATGCCGGCGATGTAGCTGAGGCAGGTGTCGGAGAGGTCGGCGTACTTGTTGCCGGCAAACACCGGCGTCGAGCCGTTCCAGATCGACTGGTGCACGTGCATGCCCGAGCCGTTGTCACCGTAGATGGGCTTCGGCATGAAGCAGGCGGTCTTGCCGTAGGCCTGCGAGACCATGTGCACGACGTACTTGTAGATCTGCATGTGGTCCGCGATCGTCACCATGGGCGCGAACTTGATGCCGAGCTCGTGCTGGGCGGACGCGACCTCGTGGTGGTGCTTCTCGACCTCGACGCCCATCTCGGTCATGACCGACAGCATCTCGGATCGGATGTCCTGGCAGCTATCGACGGGCGGCACGGGGAAGTAGCCGCCCTTGGTGCGTGGACGGTGGCCGAGGTTGCCCACCTCGTAGTCGGTTCCGCTGTTGGTGGGGAACTCGGCCGAGTCGATCTTGAAGCCAGTGTTGGTGGGATCGACGTTGAAGCGCACGTCGTCGAATATGAAGAATTCCGCTTCCGGACCGAAGAAGACCTTATCGCCGACGCCCGTCGACTTCATGTAGGCTTCGGCCTTCTTGGCGATGCCGCGCGGGTCGCGCTCGTAGTATTGGCCGGTGGTCGGCTCGCGCACGTCGCAGAAGATGGCGACGGTGGACTGCGCGAAGAATGGGTCGAGGTGGGCGGAGGCCGGATCCGGCATCAGCAGCATGTCGGAAGATTCAATCCCCTTCCAACCTGCGATGGAGGAACCGTCGAAGGCGTAACCGTCTGCGAAAACTCCCTCGTCGACCGTGCTCTGCTGCGCCGTGACGTGCTGCATCTTCCCCTTGGTGTCCGTGAACCTGAAGTCCACGAACTTGACGTCCTTGTCCTTGATCATTTTTAGGACATCGCTTGCGTTCTTCATGAGACTCCCCTTTTACCGAATGCGCATCGGGCTGCCTGCTCACCGCGGCATGCCTCTATCCCGGAAAACGGTTGAAAGCTAGATGGCGCCGTTAGATGGCGCTCGCGCCCGTTTCGCCTGTGCGAATGCGAATTGCGTTATCAATGCCGGAAATGAATATCTTGCCGTCGCCGATACGGCCGGTCTTGGCGGCCTTCTGGATGGCTTCGACGGCCTTGTCCAGCATCTCATCCGCGAGCACGACCTCGATCTTTACCTTAGGCAGGAAGTCGACGACGTACTCGGCGCCGCGATAAAGCTCGGT
>CAXMLT010000253.1:0-10344 GCA_964194245.1 uncultured Hyphomicrobium sp. | reverse complement strand
GCCGTGAACAGACCGCGAAGAACACGACAAATGCTTTCAAGAATCTCAATAATCTCAGTGTATTGGGTTTCAAGGACCTCGTTGACATCGAGGGGGTCACAGGTTCGATCCCTGTCGCGCCCACCATAATTAGCAGGCCATCGGTGTTGAGATGAAAGTCAGAAATTCGCTGAAGTCGCTGCGCTCGCGCCACCGCGCCAATCGCCTGGTGCGCCGCAAGGGTCGCGTTTACGTGATCAACAAGGTGCAGAAGCGCTTCAAGGCACGCCAGGGCTGAGCCCAGGCTGAGCTTTGTGCGGCCAAGATTTTGCCTGCTTTGACGGCTTCGGCCCGCCATCCTATGTTTTCAGGATGCGCAACGAGCACGCCTTCGCCGCAGCGGCGGCAGCCTTCCTCCTCGCCAGCCTTCTAATTTCGGGCGCGACGGCCCAGGACGTGCGGCCGCCTCCGCGCATCGGCAACGGAGCCGGTCCGGGCATCGAAACCGGTCCCGTGCCAGACGCTCAGGAAGCGCCCGGGCCGCGCTCCGCCGTTCCGGACATCCCCGACCTCCAATCTCCCGATCCCCAGGCGGACGACGGCGGCAGCGATCCGCGGCCGTCCGATCAGGCATTGCCGGGCCCCGAAATGCCCGCTCCCGTAGCACCAGGTCCAAAAGCCCCTGGGCCCGCGGCGAAAAAGAAAGCCGCCGAAGTCGCGCCCAAAGACAAGGACGCAATGCTGACCGAGCTCTATGCGCATCTCGCGAAAGCGCCCGACGCTGACCAGGCAGCCGAGATATCCAAGACCATCGAGGGGCTGTGGCTGCATTCGGGCAGCGACACGATCGGCGTGCTCATGCGCCGCGGCCTGAAGGCGGTCAACGAGCAGCGCAACGACCTCGCGCTCAAGATGTTCGATGCCGTCGTCGAGCTTGCGCCCGACTATGCGGAGGGCTGGAGCCGCCGCGCCTACGTCTACTTTCTGCAGAGCGACACCGAGCATGCCGTCGGCGACTTGCGCCGCGCGCTGGCACTCGACCCCAATCACTACAAGGCGCTCGACGGGCTCGCCCGCATTCTCCGTGACAGCGGACAGAAGAAGAGCGCGCTGCGCGCCTACCAGCAGCTCCTGCGCATCAACCCCTTCGCGGATGGGGCAAAGGAGGCAGAGAGCGCGCTTTCGGTCGAGGTCGAGGGCCAAGGCATTTAGGATTGGGCCGTCCCCGGCCCCTTTCGGCCGTGAGCGACAGTCTCAGTGCAGCTCGGCCGTCGGGGCGCCGTTCTCGTCCACAAACGCGATGCGGATCATGTTTGTCGCGCCGGGTGAGCCGAGCGGGATGCCGGCCGTGATGAGAATGCCGTCGCGCGCCTTCACGAATCCCGCATCGAAGGCGATACGGCACGCCTTGCTCACCATGTCCGTCAGGTTTGCCGGGTCCGCGGTCATCACCGACTGAACGCCCCAGGCGAGCGAAAGCCGCCGCGCCGTTGCCTCGACGGGGGTCAGCCCGATGATGGGCAGGCCCGGGCGCTCGCGCGTCACGCGAAGTGCGGTTGAGCCGGTCGCCGTGTAGCAGACGATGGCTGCGAGCTTCACCGTGTCGGCGATGGCGTGTGCCGCGGCGGCGATGGCGTCGGCGCCGGTCGGCTGCGGCGTCGTGGTCGTCGCGTGCAGGATGGCGTCGTAGCTCGGGTCCGCCTCCACCTCGATGGCGATGCGGTCGACCATCTGGATCGCCTCCAGCGGGAACTGCCCGATCGCAGATTCCGCAGACAGCATCACCGCGTCCGCGCCGTCGAACACGGCGGTCGCGACGTCGGACACCTCGGCGCGCGTCGGCACGGGGGAGGAGATCATGCTTTCGAGCATCTGCGTCGCCACGACCACCGGCTTGCCGGCGGCGCGCGCCTTGCGGGTGATCTTCTTCTGCAGGCCCGGTACCCGCTCGACCGGGATCTCCACGCCGAGGTCGCCGCGCGCGACCATGATCCCGTCGGAGGCACTAATGATGGCGTCGAGGTCGGAGATGGCCGAGGGCTTCTCGATCTTTGCGAGGATCGCCGCACGATCGCCGACGAGCTTGCGCACGTCATGCACGTCGGCTCCGCGCTGCAGGAACGACAGCGCGATCCAGTCGACGCCAATCTTCAACAGATGCGCGAGATCCGTGCGGTCCTTGGTCGTGAGCGGACCGACGGGGAGAAGCGTGTCGGGCAGGCTGATGCCCTTGCGGCTCGAGAGCGCGCCCCCGACGAGGACCTCGGCCGCAATGATGTTGGCGGTCGCTTCGATGACACGCATGCGGATCTTGCCATCGTCGAGCAGAAGCGCATGCCCAAGCGCCACCGCGGAAAAGATCTGCGGGTGCGGCAGGTGCACGCTGTCGTTGCTGCCGGGCTTCTCATCGCGCTCGAAGCGGAAGATCGAGCCGTCGTTGACGAACACGCGGCCGCCGTGAAAGTCGCCGACGCGGAACTTCGGGCCTTGCAGGTCACCGAGGATGCCAATCGGGTGGCGATGGCGCTTCGCCACCCAGCGGACGGAGTTCTGCAGAGCCCGCGCGGTCTCGTGCGAGGAGTGGCTCATGTTGATGCGGAACACGTCGACGCCGGCTAGAAAAAGGCGCTCGATCATCTCCGTTGCAGACGAGGCCGGGCCCAAGGTCGCAACCACCTTGACCCGTCTGTTACGTCTCATTTCTCGGCCGCCCCGTGATCCTGCTCTGGATCGGTGAGGCGGATGGTCCACTCCTGCGACTCGCCGGTGTCCACCTCGAAGAATCCGGTGCGCTTATAGCCGCGCTGTGGACAGTCTTGAACACCCCGGATGGCGAACGATCGGTCGGCAGTGCACATGAAGTTCTTTCCGGCCCACTCTCCCCCGCGGTCGTAGTCGAGGGCGTGGACATAGATGAAGCGGCTTGGAACCGCACCCTTTAGCAGGGTCTCGCAGGTTTGCGAGGCAATATTCCACCAGCCTTCGGTCGCCCAGCCCGTTTGGTCGCGGTAGCCGACTGCGACGCCGATGCGGCTCGATGTCGAATTGCACAGCTTGAGATCGGCGCGAGCGGCGCCTGCGGTAGCCACCGCCATCATCAGGAGTGCCCCGGCAGAGGCAAGTTGCCCCATGCCGCGCCAAAGCCGGTGTCCTCGCTCGGGCTCCACGGCATCAGCTCCGCGGCTTTTTCGCGCGCAGCGAGAGCGACGATCGAGGCGTTATCGACATGGGGTGGGGCGGGCCCGACAGGAGTGCGCTACCGGCAACCCGAGGGCGGCCGGATGAGCGGTTGTTTTCCAGGAAGTTGGCGGCATTGAGATTGCCCTATTGAGGTTGCCTTGGCGATTTGGCCAAGGAGCAGCGCGGGCAGGGCGTTTTCCGCAAGGTCAGCCGCAAGGTGGCGGCATCAGAAATCCCCCGATTTCTTCCCTGCGTGGTTTGCGCAATTGTCCCCAGACCGTCAAGTCGCCGCACCGACGCGGGTGGTTTTCGGTGGTTCGCGAAGCTATATTCGAACGCATGCCAGACGCCGCCCGGCGCGAGACCTCTCCCCTCGTCGCGCCCGAAATCACCGACAGCTATGAGATCATTCCCGGCCGCAGCGATGCCGGGCTGATCCTCACCTGCGATCACGCGGTCAACGCGCTTCCAGCCGCCTACGGAACCCTTGGGCTCGAACGCGGGGAGTTCGAGCGCCACATCGCCTACGACATCGGCGCGCTGGGCGTGACGAAGGGGATCGCGCAGGCCCTCGGCGTGCCCGCGATCTCGACGCGCTTTTCCCGGCTGCTGATCGACCCCAACCGCGGCCTCGACGATCCGACGCTAATCATGCGCATCTCGGACGGTGCCGTCGTGCCCGGCAACCGCCACCTCGACGAGGCGGAGCGGGACAAGCGGGTACGCGCCTACTACGAGCCCTATCACCTCGCGATCGACACGATGATCGAGACGTGCACGGCGGCCGGTGTGCCGCCCGTGCTGCTGTCGATCCACAGCTTCACCGATAGCTGGAAGGGCATGCCGCGCCCCTGGGACGCCGCGATCCTTTGGGACCGTGACCATCGCTTCGCCGTGCCCATGCTGGAGGCCCTGCGCGCCGAGTGTGGCGTGGTCGTCGGCGAGAACGAGCCTTACGATGGCAAGCTCGCGGGCGACTGCATGTGGCAGCACGGCACGCGGCGCGGGCTCGCGCACACGATCATCGAGGTGCGCCAGGATCTGGTCCGCACGCCTGAGGGGCAAAAAGCGTGGGCGCAGCGCATCGCCAACGCCGCGAGAGCGATTCTCGGACGCGCCGATCTGCGTGATGGGCTGCACAGCGTCCACTATTTCGGCTCGCACACGGATACCGAGGTGGCGCCCCCGTTCACTGCTGTTGCGGCAAAGAGCGCCTGACAATCAGCTCTTTTGCCGAAAACCGCGATATCCAGGGGCTTTGCGGGCGCATCCGCAAGAATCCTCTGGATCGATCGGGCGTTCGCCTTGAAGCGCCCCCGACGCGCCGCTAGCGTCCCTCACAAGTTCCATCACAGCGGGGAGAGACGGATGACGACGCTACAGGCTTCGGCGCAAAAGCAATTGCGCCAGCTCGTCGAACAGATCGAACGCTTGGAGGAGGAGAAGAAAGCGCTCGCCGGCGACCTGCGCGACAAGTTCCTCGAGGCAAAGGCGATGGGCTTCGACGTGAAAGTGCTGCGCCAGATCGTGCGCCTGCGCAAAAAGAGCGAGACCGAGC
This sequence comes from uncultured Hyphomicrobium sp., assembly GCA_964194245.1. Lineage (GTDB taxonomy): Bacteria > Pseudomonadota > Alphaproteobacteria > Rhizobiales > Hyphomicrobiaceae > Hyphomicrobium_A. Next base: position 5,627 of record CAXMLT010000253.1, on the reverse strand, counting down.
GGACGGAGGAGGAAGCCATCCTCGAGGTCTACATGCACGCGCTCGGGATGCTCGGCGACGCACCGAAGGAATCGATGATCGCCGCCGAGTGACGTGGACCAGCATCGCCTGCCTAGGCGGAAGTGAGGAGGGCGCCCCGTCCGATTCGGCGCTCGGCCGAGGCGCCCACGGCTAGAGAAGGGGGTTAACCCCAACCTCGCCGATCCGGCATGGCGAGGGGCGCGGGATCAAAGCCCGCACTACGGCTCGCCGAAGCAGCTTTGTGCCTACCATGTAGACATGGGGGTGCATAAGTTCTAATCGTTTTATGTTGGTCGTGAGATCAGAGTTTCTTATGCCTCCACACGTGACGCTGAAGCAGCTCCGCTATTTCGACGCGTTGGCCCGCGAGCAACATTTCGGCCGCGCAGCGGAGACCTGCGCGGTGACGCAGCCGGCCCTTTCCATGCAGATCCACGAGCTCGAAGACCAGCTCGGCCTTATCCTTGTCGAGCGCACGCGTGCCGGTGTGCTGCTGTCGGACAAGGGGCGCGAGATCGCCGAGCGTGCCGCCCGCATCCTCGGCGACGTGCGCGAGATGGTCGAGTTCGCGCAGCACGCCAACGAGCTACTCGCGGGTTCGCTGCGCCTAGGCGTCATCCCATCGATCGCGCCCTACATGCTGCCCCCGCTGCTGCCGCTCCTGCGCGAGGGCTATCCGGGCCTCGAGCTGTACGTGCGCGAGACGCAGACGCTGCCGCTGACGCACGAGCTGATCGAGGGCAAGCTCGACGTGCTCCTCCTCGCGCTGCCGATCGTGCACCCAGAGATCGAGACGCTGTCGCTGTTCGACGACCGCTTCCTGCTGGCGTTGCCCGCCGCGCGCCGCCTAAGCGCGCGTGTGCGCGCCACCAAGGACCTCGTCGAGCACGAACGCCTTCTCCTGCTGGAGGAAGGTCACTGCCTGCGTGACCAGGCGCTCACCTACTGCAACCTGCAGCAGGTCTCGACCGTCAACACGTTCGGCGTCTCGAGCCTGTCGACCATCGTGGAGATGGTGGCCGCAGGCTACGGCATCACGCTGTTGCCGGAGATGTGTCTCAACGTGGAGGCGCGCGGGCGCGAAATCGGGCTGACGCGCTTCGTCCAGCCCGAGCCGCACCGCACCGTCGGTCTCGCTTGGCGGGGGACGTCGCCGAGAGCGGCCGACTATCGCGAGCTGGGCCGGCTGATCAAGGTTGCGTGGTCGAAGGGTTGCGTGCCGCCGGGGCGCAAGAACCCCCGGCACAGGCGTCCGCTCACCGCTCCGTCGTCTTGACGGTGTGCGAGGCAAGGCCGTCGGGAGCAGCGCCCGCCGGAGCAGCGGTCGCGCGGCGGCTCGGGCCGAGCGATGAGGCGTCGACGGCTTCACCTCGGAACTGCTGAGCCGCGGCCACTTCGGCCGCCTGCTCGCCCGGCCGCAGGTGCAGCGGCAGAACGACAGGGCGATCGTCGAGCAGCTCGAGCGTCCGCGCGATGTCGGGGTGCACGAGCTTCACGAGCGCGGCGTCGTCGGCAGAAGGAGATTCCGTCAGCAATGGCGCAATCGGGAACGGCCGATACGAGACTTCGTCCGGGTGGTCGTCGTCGAACTCGGGCGCGGGGGCCCAGCCGTCGTTGAAGCCGGCTGCGGCTGTCACCGGAGGCGTTGGTACGCTTGCCGGCTTTGGCGCCGCTTCGAGCGAGGCCACGCGCACGGCGTCTTTTGGCGGCCCTGTATCGTCTTTGACGGTCGGGCGCAGCGGGGGCATGGCGTTGGCGGAAGCGGTCACGAGCCGGTCGAGTCCGACGCGGTCGGCGGCAGGCGGGTGCTCCTGAGGAGCCTCGGTCGATTTGAGCGCGGCGAGCGTGACAAGAGCGTTAAGCGCGCCGCGGTCGGTATCCGAAGGTGGGGCGGCAGCCGCGGCAGGCGGGTGTGGTGAGTGCCGCTGCTGCAGGGCGCTGGTCAACTGCGGCTCGGCGGGGGCAGTCGGAACAATCGCGGCGACGCGAACACCGCGGGGCTTTGCAAGTTGCGGCTCCGGCACCGCGATCGGCGGCGATGAGGCGTCCGCGATCTCGACCGCCGGTTTCGGGTGGTTGTGAAGATCAAAGAAGGTTGCGACCTCGGTCGCCGCATCCTTATGGCGCTCCTGCGCGCGGCGCACGTCGTCCTTGGTGATGGAATCGCCATCGTCAGGCTTGTGCTTGGTCTCCCCGTTGGGGAACAGCAGAGCGAGCTCGTAGCGCGGCAGGCGCGGCCAGGCGCGTACGGGGCCGGTATCAACGTGCACGAACGGCGTTCCGGACGTCGGGTAGTAGCCCACGCCGCCGACCTCACGGATCAATGCGGAATAGCGCATCTGCTTCAGGGGCACGTCGGGAAACACGGCGTCGATCGCCTTGCCCGTGATGTGTTGGCTCTGCTTGGCCTGTCCGCCGACGGTGCGGCGGAGCATCTCGTTCGTCTTCTCCGAGCGATAGCCGCAGATGATGTCGATCGGAACCTTGCTGCCGAGTTCGGTGTGCATCTCCCAGAGGAGATCGATGGTCCTCGGATCCATCTCGGTCGATTTGTTCTCGCGCCAGTCGCGCAGGAACCAGTCGAGCTTCTTCAGGGCCTCGGGGTCGTACTTGCCGTCCTTCTTGTAGGTGATGGTGATGGTCTCATCCGTGTGGATGTGATGCATCGAGATCGTGCGCGTGTTGCCGAACGTGGCGACAACCTGCGGCGCGCCCGCGCTCATCCCCAACAATGCGGCAGCCAAGCCCGCGAGGAGCCCACGTTTACGCGATACCAATGTGCACCCCGTGTCCTGACCGGCGCTCACGGATCGCTCGGCTTGGCGAGCGTCCCTCAATGCGACCGGCATTCACGTTTCCCTCAGAGTTAATCTCGAACCCTTAACGGTTGGTAACGATTGAATGCGGGCAGAAATGGGCTCGCGCGCGGCCATATCGCGGCGGTGCAAGCATCGCCGGTGCAACTCGCCCGATAGGTTAGGATTTGCGAGCGGAGAGCCTAAGTCAGAAGTCGCCGCCGAGCGCCGTCGTGAAGAAGTCGCTGATGCTCTTTATGGGGTTGCCCGAGGCATAGGACACGCTTTCGGGCGTCTGCGGCGGGGCGAGGTGGTTCGGCCCCTTGGCGATCTGGCTCCACTGGCCCTGCAGCGCCTGAGTGATGCGCTTCTCATGGCCGTACACGTCGCGAGCGGTCTGCAGCTCGCCCTTCTCGTCGACCCAGGCGGTCAGATAGGTGATGTGCACGCCTATCTTCTTGTCGATCGGCACCTCGTTGTTGTCGGGGCCAGTGGCGAGCAGCTCGGCGATCTTGGCCGCGTCCCAGCCCTTGTCCTTGTAGAGCAGGATCTCGGCCATGCGGCGCGGATTGCGCACGCGCATGCAGCCGTGGCTGAACGGCCGGCTCGCCTCGTCGAACAGGGCCTTCGTCGGCGTGTCGTGCATGTAGACGGTGTGCTTGTTGGGGAAAGCGAATTTCAACTCGCCCAGCACGTTGCTTCCGCCCGGCGGCTGATAAATGTCGTACTTGCGGATATCGACCGAGCTCCAATCGACGCTCGACGGATCAACCTCGCGCCCGTTCTGCGACAGACGCAGCCCCTGGCGGCTGAAGTACGTACCCCCGCGCGCAAGGCTCGGCCACAGCTCCACCACCTTGATCGACTCCGGCACGTTCCAGCGCGGCTTGAAGATGATGGTCTTCATCGTCTCGGAGAACACCGGCGTCTGCTTGTCGGGCAGGCCCGTGATGACGCGCTCGGTATGGATGACTGCGCCGTTCTTGACGATGCGCAGCATGAACTCGGGGATGTTGACCGTCACGTAGAGCTCGCCGAGGTCGTCGGGCATCCACCGCAGCTCCTCCATGTTGGCGAGGATCTTCTGCGGGCTGAGCACGTCCACGTCGTTTAGAGCCGCACGCGTCGCGTTGCCGACGATGCCGTCGGGCCGCATACCGTGCTCCTTCTGGAAGGCCATGACTGCGGCCTTCAGCCCGTCATCGTAGAAGGTCTCGTCGGCGGGCTTGTCGGTGGCGGCAGGAAGCGGCACTTGCAAGCGCTTGCGCAGCAGGGCGACCTGCGCGTCGCGTTTCCCGGGCGCGATGTGGCCGCCGTCGGGGATACGGACAACGGCCGGTGCCGCGGCCCCGGCGCGCAGCTCGAGATACTTCTGGCGCAGCTTCTCGAACTGCGGATGCTTCGGGTGCAGGCCGCGCAAGTAGGCGGCGGGCTCGCCGGCTGCCGCGAGCTTCTCGACCACATCCTTGGCGTCGATAAGCTGCGGCTTGCGATCGAGATAGGAGCTGAGCTGGGTTGCCGGATCGGTGATGCGGCCCCCGCGCGCATAGCGCGCATACTTCAGTGCCGTCAGCGACAGGGTCACCTCGGCGTCAGCCAGCGCTTCGACGCTCGGCGCGGCAGCAACTGTTGGAACGGCAAAGTCCTTGGCCTCGAGGCCCCAATCGTCGGCCTTGCTGAACTCAGCGACGATGGCCGCGGCCTTGTCGTTCAGCGCGCCGTTGGAGATCCACAGCGGCGCGTAGATGCGCGTCGCGTAAAACGCTGCCAGCGCGGCGCGGTCCTGTACGACGCCGTCATCGGGGCGCAACTTGGTGGCAGCCGTCAGTTTCTGCTGTAGCGCGATGCCGAGCGCATCTTGAGGTGCCGGTGCGGGCGCAACGGGAGGAGCGGCGGCGGGAAGCGTCTCGGCGGCGGCAACGCGCGCCGGCGGAGCGGGCTTCTTCGCCTCGGCAACCGCCACGAAACCGGTGCTCGAAGCGAGACCGAGAGCCAGCACACACCAACGCAACATACGCATTCTCCATGCTTGCAGGGTCGGCACGCTATCCGAGCAACGATGTTGCCGCCACCGCGGGCATCGGTCGTGACCGTTCGTGACAGCAACCTGCAAGAGGACTGTTGCGCAATTGCGACGGGCCGTGTCTGCTATCCTGGAATTCGACCCTCTGAAACAAAAACGCCGCGTCACCCATGGGCGACGCGGCGCATTTCGGTTCGCCGGCTAGGCACCGTCTCAGGCGCGGGGCTCGAGCCCGTACTCCTGCATCTTGCGATAGAGCGTCGAGCGGCCTATCTTGAGCCGCTTCGCGACCTCCGTCATGTGTCCGCGGTAGCGGCCGAGCGCCAGGCGGATCATGTCCGCCTCGATCTCGTCGAGGGGACGGATCTCGCCCGCGTCGGTGACCACGGGAATGCCGAGCGCGCTGTCGCCGCCTCCGTTCCGGATCTCTATCGTCTGCGGGATGATGTCCTCGGCGCCGAGCAGGGCCCGGCCCTTGAACGCCATCTGCTTGAGGGAGGGCGCGGGCGGCGGCTGCACCACGTCGTAGCCGGTGACGTGGGCGGCAATCTGCGGGAACTCCGCAACCGTGAGCTCCGGGCCATCGCAAAGTACGACGGCGCGGAACACCGCGTTCTCGAGCTGGCGCACGTTGCCCGGCCACGGATAGCTCTTCAGGAGCCGAAGCGCGTCGTCCGCGATGCCGCTGATGCGCTTGCCTTCCTCGGCGCCAAAGCGCGCCATGAAGTGCTGCACCAGCTCCGGCACGTCCCCGATGCGCTCGCGCAGCGGCGGCACCCAGATCGGGA
>CAXMLT010000252.1:0-8416 GCA_964194245.1 uncultured Hyphomicrobium sp. | reverse complement strand
AGGTGTTGATCAGGTACGACGTCGGCGAATAGTTCTCCGGGATGCCGGCCCAGTTGAAGCCCGCGCCCAAGAGCTTTGCACGCCAGTTCTGCCAGAGCTTGCCGGTAATGCCGACGTAGTAGCGCTCCAGCGGCTCGAACTTCGGCTGCATCGCCTTCGCCAGATCGCGGTGGCCGACCGACATCTTCGACAGACCGGCCGGGTTCTCGATGAAGACGCTGTGCAGGAGCTTGTTGCGCGGATCGTCCGGCAGCTTCATGGAATCGACGACGAGCAAGGGACCGTCGGCGAGTCCGGAGTAGGAGCTGCGGCTGTGGCCGGGGACCACGTTGCCCGTCGCGGTCATCGGCTTCATGGGCTCCTTGATGCACCACGGCACCCGGCTGCCCTTGAACTCGTCGGCGGTCTTGGCCGGATCGCAATCGCGCAGCGAAAGCAGCGAGAAGGCGAACTCGGAGCAGTAGAGGTCGAGCGGACCGCCGGGCGGGTTCTGGCCGAGTGCGATCTGGCCGAGCCGCTTGACGAAGTCGAGCGAATGACCCGGCTTGTACTTCGGCGCCTGATAGTCCTGGTTGAAGCTGAGCTGGCTCGGATAGACCTTGCCGGACTTCGATGCGAGCAGGCTCGCCCAGGCGACGAGGTTCGCCTTCTGCTGATCCGTCAGTCCGCGCGGGCGAATGACGTGGATGTAGTCGAGCGTGCTGTAGTGCTCGCTCGTGAGGTCCGACCGCGATCCGAGATATTCGTTGCTGAGCGGGTTATCGATGTTGTGGACGTAGCCGTCCTTCACGTAGGCGAGGCCGGTGTGACTGATGCCCATCTGGATGTTGGGGTACGCGCCGGCGCCGCCCCACTCGGTGCGGAACGAGAGGAGGAGATCGCCCGTCTGCACGAGGCCGCTTTGCGCGAGCCGCTTGGCAAGGCCCGAGCGGCTCGCCACCACGAGGCGCAGGCCCACGTCGCCCGACGCCGACTTGGCGTCTGGGTGCTTGAAGTCGACGAGCTTGTCGGAGGTCTTCGTCAGCGGCGGCAGGTCGGCGTAAGCGGTCCTCGGGACCGCGAAGTACACCGGGATGTTCATTTTCTTGGCGAGCTGGGCGTTCGCCTTCTCATCGACGGTGAAGCCGACAGGCGTCGCGGGCGCCGGATCGGGCGCCGGTTTTGTCTTCGCGACGGCGACGGCCGCCGCAACGACGAGGAAAACGGGTACAAATCGCAACGCTGAATAGGACATCCGGGTACTCCCCAACGTAAGCCACCTCCCCCCACGCCTAGCATGACTTTAGGGGCGTCCCAAGGCGCGAAAGCGGCTACGGGAATGATCGGCGATTGTGGTGAAAGGCGGGCGCCGAACAACCCCATCCCATCGCGTTGCAATGCGATCGCTCAGGCGGCCTCAGTGGCCTCGCTGCGGCGGTGCTGATCGAGATGGGCCTCGCGCAGCGCCGGGAAAAGCTTCGCCCAGACGCCCGTCAGTACGATCGAGCCGATGCCGCCGAACACGGCCGCGCCGATGGGCCCCAGGATGCGTGCGGCAACGCCGCTCTCGAACTCGCCGAGTTCGTTGGAGGCGCTGATGAAGAGGCTCGACACCGCCGTGACGCGCCCCCGCATCGGGTCCGGCGTCACGATCTGGATGAGGCTCTGGCGCACGAACACGGAGACGGCGTCGGCGGCACCGAGTGCCGCAAGCGCCAGCAGGGAGATCCACAGGATGGTCGACAGCGCGAAGATCACCGTTGCCACGCCGTAGGCCGCCACCGAGACGAGCATCCAGAAGCCGGCGTCGCGCTGAACCGGACGCAGGCTCAGCGTCAGCGCCATGATGCCGCCGCCGATGGCGGGCCCGGAGCGCAAGAGGCCGAAGCCGTCGGGGCCGATGTGCAGGATGTCGCGCGCGTAGACGGGCAGAAGCGCGGTCACGCCGCCGAGCAGCACGGCGAAGAGATCGAGCGAGATGGCACCGAACACGATCTTGTTCGACCACACGTAGGAGAGCCCTTCGGCGATGAGCTTCAGGCGCTCGCCACCCTTGTGGTCGGGCTTGGTGTCGGCGCCGATCCGAAAGACGGCGATACCGGCGATGACGTAGAGCGCGGCGGAGGCCGCGTATGAAAGCGGCACCGAGCTTGCGCACATGAGGCCGCCGATCCAGGGCCCGAGGACCATGCCCGACTGCATGGCGAGCGTGTTCCAACCGATGGCGCGCGGCAGGATATCGCGCGGCACGAGCATGGGACCGAGCGCGGCGCTGGTCGGCATCGTGAACGCGCGGCCGATGCCGAACACGGCGGACAGCGCGAAGATGGCGACAAGGCTCGGTCTTCTCGTAGTGGCGAGCAGCGCGAGCCCGTTCGAGCAGGCAACCTGCAGCGCGCAGCAGCCGAGCAGGATCTTGCGGCGGTCGTAGCGGTCGGCCGTCTCGCCCGCGAGCAGCACCAGCGCGAACATGGGCAGGAACTGCGCGAGCCCGATCATGCCGACGAGGAACGAGCTCTGCTCCACGCTATGATCGACGCGCGCGATCGAATAGACCTGCCAGCCGAGCGTCACACCCTGCGCCAGCATCGCCACGGTCGACGCGAAGCGCGCAAAGAGCAACAGGGAGAAATTGGGGTAGCGACGGAAGGGCGTGGTTATCGCTTGGCTCATGCGTGCTCGTTGGCCTGCGCTGCGGCAGTTATCAGGGGGCAATTGTGTGAGCGCGGACCGCGGAGGCGTCCGCCGACGTTCTCATCCGATGTTTCACGGATGACTTCAATTCATTCGGGCGATGCGCCGCTGCGGCACATTCGGCCGTGTGGGATCCAGGCCGGCGGCGTCCGTCAGCACGGCCACACGCAGCAAATCGGCCGGCGTGTCGATGTCGACGAAGATCGCTGGATCGCAGGCGACGGCGACGCTCTCGGCAAGCAGCGGTCGCAGCAGCGCCTTTGCCCCTGCCGGACCGGAAAGCGCGCGCAGCTCCGGAAACAACCGGCTTGGCCACAGCACCGGATTGCGCTGCGCGCCATCGGGCGTCGTTGGATAGACGATCGGCGCCCCGCTATGGCTCTCGAAGGCCGCGATCAGGCTTCGCAGCAGGCCCACGGTCAGCAGGGGCATGTCGCCCGGTACGATGAAGGCGGCGTCAACCGTATCGCGCAGCGCCGCGACACCGGCCGCGATCGACGACCCCATACCGTCCTGCCAGCCCGCATTATGCATGAAGCGGATGGAGAGGCCGTCGAGCGCACGTTCGACGAGGCCGGGCTCGGGTCCGGTCACGACAACAACCTCGGCGATGCCGGCCCCGAGCACCGCGTCGGCGGTCGCGCGCACGAGCGGGCGGCCGTTGATCTCGGCGACGAGCTTGTTCTCGGTCCCGAAGCGGGTCGACGCTCCGGCGGCAAGCAGCACGGCTGCGACCTCGGCCATCGTTCAGGCTCCACGCGCGACCTTGATGATTTCGGCGAGGATCGACACGGCGATCTCGGCCGGCCCCTTGGCGCCGATCGCGAGCCCGATGGGGGCGTGAATGCGTGCGACCTCCGCCTCGCTGAAACCCGCCGCCTTGAGGCGTTCGATCCGCTTGGCATGCGTGCGCCTGGAGCCGAGCGCACCGATATAGAGGCAGGGCGAGCGCAGCGCGACCGTGAGCGCCTCGTCGTCGATGTGGGAGGCGTGCGTCAGGGCGACAACCGCGGTCCGGCCGTCGATGCCGACCGCGGCGAGCGATGCCTCGGGCCAGCCGGTCACGAGCTCGGTGGCGCCGAAGCGCTCCTCACTGGCGAAGGCCGCCCGCGGGTCGACCACGACCACGTCGTAGCCGGTTTGGCGTGCGAGCGCGGCGAGCGTCTGGCCGATGTGCGTCGCCCCGGCGATGACGACGCGCACGGGCGGCATGAGGGCTTGCACGAACACGCGGGGACCGGGCGTATCGAGGAGCCGGCTTTGGCCGTCGGCGAGGCAGCTCGCGATCTCCGCCGGCTCGCCTTCACTGGAGGTGAGCCGTCGCTCGCCGGTCGCAAGGTTGGTGACGACGGCCAGCGGCTCGCGTCCACTCCGTGCCGCCAGGATGCGGTCGAGCGCCTCGGCATCGCGCTCGCGCTCGAGCGGTTCCAGCAGGATCTCGATCTTGCCGCCGCAGGGAAGGCCCGCGCGCCATGCGGTCTCCTCGTCGACGCCGAACTCGAGCAGCTTGGGCACTCTCCCGTTCATTACGTCCGCTGCTTCCGCGATCACGTCGACCTCGACACAGCCACCCGACACTGAGCCGTGGAACCGATCGCCTGGTCCGACGACCATCTGGCCGCCGACCGGCACCGGCGCCGAGCCCCAGGCCGAGGCCACCGTCGCGAGTGCGACGCGGCCGTGCTGATCGAGCCAGCTCCGAGCCACCTCGAGTACGTCGCGCTCGGCGTTGCCGGGCCTCTGGGGCGCGATGAGGTTCATGGTATGCCTCGCCACAAAATAACTTGGCTCTTGCTCACGTTGCCGGGCACGCGGCGCCAGTATCGACCCAGGCCTTGATGAGGGCACCGAACTCGGCCTGCGTCCCCGGCGCGGGCGTGCGGCCTGCGCCGGGATGCCAGCCCCATCCTACAAGCGAATCTTCTGCCATGTGGTGAACGAGATCGTCCATCGACTTGCCGCCGTTGCGCTTGGGATCCTTGATCTGCTCGCAGATCTCGCCCAGCGACTTGCCGACCCATGCCATCTCTAAGGGCGCGAGGTGCCATTCGGGGTGGCCCGGGAGCTTCGCGGGATCGAAGTTCGCCGGCCCGTGGCAGGTCGCGCAGCGCATGCCGACGGCGCCGAAGCCGTCGATGCCGCGCACGACGAGCGGCAGGTGTGGGTGGCGGTCGTCGCCCTGCGCCGGGCGGTCGCCCGCCGGGTGGCAGTTCATGCAGCGTGCGCTGGCGATGACCTTTCCGGCCTCGCCGAAGAGGGCGAGTGAACGTTGCTTCTCATCGGCAATTGAGGCGAAATCGCTGACCGGCTTCAGACCCGACGCAGGATCGGGCGTTGCCGCCGAGACCGCGAGCCCGACCCCGACGATTGCCATCGCGCCCGCGAAAATTATCGCTGCCCTGCTCATACGCACCTCCTCAGGCCTTGGCCGCCGAACGCGAGAACGGCAGCGTGAACACGTGCTGGCCCGTGAGCTTCGACCAGGCGTTGGCGATTGCCGGTGCGATCGGCGGCGTGCCAGGCTCCCCGATACCGGTCGGGTTCTCTCTGGAGGGCACGATATGCACCTCGATGTACGGCATCTCGTTGATGCGCAGCACGCGGTAGTCGTGGAAGTTCGACTGCACCACGCGGCCGTCCTCGAGATCGATGGAGGAGAACAGCGCCGCCGAGAGCCCAAAGCCCATGCCGCCCTCGAGCTGCGCCCTGATCACGTCCGGGTTGATGGCGACACCGCAATCGGCCGCGGCGACGACGCGCTCCACCTTCGGCAAGCCGTCCTCGCCCATCGACACCTCGGCCACATGAGCGACGAAGCTCTTGAAGGACTCGTGCACCGCTATGCCGCGCGCACGGCCCTTCGGGAGCGGCTGGCCCCAGCCGGCCTTCTGGGCCGCAAGCTCGAGCACCCCGAGATGGCGCTTTACCCTCTCCTTGCCGGCGTCGTCGATGCCGGGCTTCGCCAGCGCGAGAGTGAGCAGCTTGCGCCGCAGCTGAAACGGGTCGGCGCCCGTGGCGTCCGCGAGCTGGTCAAGGAACGTCTCGGTCGAGAATGCGGTGTGGGTAGAGCCGACCGAGCGCCACCACAGCGTCGGAACGCCGACCTCGGCCATGTGCGCGGAGACGCGGAGGTTGGGGATTTGGTAAGGCAGCGTGCTCGCCCCCTCGACCATTGTCTGATCGACGCCGTTCTTGATCATTCCCGCTTCGAACGGCGAACCCTTCATGAACGACTGGCCGACAATCACCTGGTCCCAGCCGACGATCTCGCCTTTATCGTCGATGGCGGCGCGCAGGCGATGCACGAAAATCGGCCGGTAGCGGCCGCCCTTGATGTCGTCCTCGCGCGTCCAGATCACCTTGATGGGACCCTCGTGCTTTGCGGCCTTGAGGACGCGCGCTGCTTCCGCCGCCATGTCGCCCGCGGGCGTCGCGCGGCGGCCGAAGCTGCCGCCGGCAAGCATCGTTTTGATGTTCACCTTATCGGGGGTGAGTCCGAGCACGGCGCATGCCACGCCCTGGTCGACCGTCTGGAGTTGCGAGCCGAACATCATCTCGACGCCGCCGTCGCTGGTACGGCCAATGACGCAGTCGTTGGGCTCCATGGGCGCGTGCGCCAGATACGGGAAGACGTAGGTCGCCTCGATCACCTTCGTCGCCCCGGCGAGCGCCTTGTCGGTGTCGCCGTCGTTGCGCGCGATCGCCCCCTGCGTGTTGGCAAGCTGGAGGTATTCCTTGACGATGGCGTCCGAGCTGCGGGCTTCCGTCCCGCTCTCGTCCCACGCGATTTTAAGCGCGTCGCGCCCCTTCTTGGCGGCCCAGAAGCCGTCGGCGAGCACGGCGACGCCCTCGGGCACGACAAACACCTCCTTCACGCCGGCGATCGCGAGCGCCGGCGCCGGATCGAAGGACTGCGCTTGGGCTGCAAAACGCGTCGGCCGCGCGATCACGCAGGTGAGCATGTCCGGCAGCTTGACGTCGATGGTGTACGTCGCCGTGCCGTTAGTCTTCGGCACGGTGTCGACCTTAGGGAGCTTGTTGGCTCCGATGAGGCGCCACGCGTGGGGCTCCTTCGGCTTGAACGGCCCGGATAGCTCGATCTGCTGAGCCAGCCCGACGAGCTCGCCAAAGCGGGCACTATGGCCGGCCGCATCTTTGACGATGCCCTTCTCGATGGTGATGCTGGCAGGATCGACGTTCCAGGTCTTGGCAGCCGCCGCGATGAGGCGCGCGCGCGCCTCTGCTCCGGCCTGGCGGAGCTGCTCCCAAGAGTTGGCCATGGCCGTCGAGCCGCCGGTGCCCTGCACCTTGCCGAAGGCGGAATTGAAATACTTCGTCGCATCCGCGGGCGCGGATTCGACCTTGATCTGCCCCCAGTCGGCGTCGATCTCGTCGGCAAGCACGGTGGCGATACCGGTGTAGGGGCCCTGGCCGAATTCGATGTGCTTGGAAATCACCGTGACGGTGCTGTCGGGCGCGATGCGCAGGAACGCGTTGGGAATGAACTCCGATTGCGCGTCGGCTGCGGCGGCGGCGTTCGACACGGGCAAGCGCAAGGCGATGACGAGACCGGCGGCGGCGGAGCCCTTGAGGAAGGAGCGGCGGCTCGCTGAGACGTTGATGTTCATGGTCAGCCCTCCAGCCGCTGCGCGGCATCGTGAATGGCGGCGCGAATGCGATGATAGGTGCAGCAGCGGCAGACATTGCCGGTCATGGCGAGGTCGATGTCGCGGTCGGTCGGCTTGGGGATCGTGCTGAGCAGCCCCACCGCCGACATGATCTGCCCGGACTGACAGTAGCCGCATTGGGGAACGTCGAGCGCAATCCAGGACGCACGCACCGCATCGGTGACCTTGTCCTTCGCGCCTTCGATCGTGATGATGTCGGCTCCGTCGAGCATCGACATCGGCGTCACGCATGAGCGGCGCGGCTCGCCGTTGAGGTGAACGGTGCAGGCGCCGCACTGAGCGACGCCGCATCCGAACTTGGTGCCCGTCAGCCCCCGCACGTCGCGCAGATACCAGAGCAGCGGCATCGACGGATCGCCGTCATACTCGACGGCGGTTCCGTTCACGGTCAGCTTGGTCATGGGTCACCTCGAAACCTACAACGTTGCACGCGCGAATTCGGTTCTGCCGCAACGCGGCGGCATTGGAAAAGTTGATGTCGCGTCTCCTAAGAGGCAGCCACGCAGGGACGCGCGGTGCCTTGTTCTTTGGGCGCAGGCGCCTATTCGGCCGGCTGCTGCGCGCTGAGCGGCGGCTCGGGCTCGGCGGTTCCCCACCGGCGCGCGACGATGCCGGCGAGCCAGCGCGTCGTCACGTAGAACACGGGCGTGAAGATGAGGCCGAAGAAGGTGACGCCGATCATGCCGGAGAAGACCGCGGTCCCGAGTGCCTGGCGCAGCTCGGCACCGGCGCCGATAGCCCACACGAGCGGCACCACGCCGAGGATGAACGCGAGCGACGTCATCAGGATGGGACGCATGCGCAGCCGGGCCGCCTCGGTCGCCGCGGCGAAGCGGTCGGCGCCTGCGCCCTCGAGCTGGTGCGCGAACTCGACGATCAGGATGGCGTTCTTGGCGGCAAGGCCGATCAGCACGATGAAGCCGACCTGGGTCAGGATGTTGTTGTCCTGGCCGCGCATGACCACGCCGGTGATAGAGGCGATGAGGCTCATGGGCACGATGAGGATGATCGCGAGCGGCAGTGTCAGGCTCTCGAACTGCGCGGCGAGCACGAGG
>CAXMLT010000251.1:0-5424 GCA_964194245.1 uncultured Hyphomicrobium sp. | reverse complement strand
TTGGGCGACTTGCCGCCGAGCTCGAGGGTGACGGGGATGATGTTCTCGGCCGCGTACTGCATGATGAGACGGCCGGTCGTCGTCTCACCTGTGAACGCGATCTTGGCGATGCGCGGGTTGGAGGCGAGCGGCTTGCCGGCCTCGACGCCAAAGCCGTTGACGACGTTGAGGACGCCAGGCGGCAGCAGGTCGCCGATGAGATCCATCAGCACCATGATGCTGAATGGCGTCTGCTCGGCTGGCTTCAGGACCACGCAGTTGCCCGCGGCGAGCGCCGGCGCGAGCTTCCACACGGCCATGAGGATGGGGAAGTTCCAGGGGATGATCTGGCCGACGACGCCGAGCGGCTCGTGGAAGTGATAGGCGATCGTCGTCTCGTCGATCTCGGAGAGAGAGCCCTCCTGCGCCCGGATGCAGCTCGCGAAATAGCGGAAGTGGTCGACGGCGAGCGGTAGATCGGCAGCCATCGACTCGCGGATGGGCTTGCCGTTGTCGATGGTCTCGACGGTGGCAAGCTCCGGCAGATGCGCCTGCATGCGATCGGCGATCTTGAACAGGACGTCGGCGCGGGCGGCCGGAGCCATCTTGCCCCACGCGCTGGCTGCGGCGTGCGCTGCGTCGAGCGCCTTCTCGATGTCCTCGGCGGACGAGCGTGCGATCTCGCAGACGACCTCGCCACTGATCGGTGTGCGGTTCTCGAAGTAGCGGCCTTGCGCGGGCGGCACCCAGCCGCCTCCAATGAAGTTCTCGTACCGATTGCGGATGCTGATCTTCTGGCCGACGCGCTGCAGCGCCGTCGCCGGGGTGTCCGTTTTCACGATGAGTTGCATGTTTGGGTTCCTCCCACTACCTGGAAGTCCAGGCGGTGCGCATTATTCGTTAGGTGGCCAAGTACCCACCTTTTAATCCTCGCCGAAGCTGCTTACGACTTGGAAATTGGTCTTACTTTGATCTGGCGCAAGGCCAACTCGCCGTTGGCGGTCTTTCCCGACTTGGCAGGTCGCCCGCGGGCCTTCTATAGGGAAGCGCTCGTCGTACTACCCGATCCCGCCCTGCTAAAGGCGCATGCCGCGCGAGCGGCCTCAACCGTTGCTGCATGACCCGCAAAGTCTCAGGCCCAGAAATCGAACGTATTGTGCAGTTGCTCGGCCGCCTGCCGGGGCTCGGGCCGCGCTCTGCACGCAAGGCGGCGCTTGCGCTTCTTAAGCGGCGCAACGATCTCTTGTTGCCGCTGTCGCAAGCGCTTGCCGCGGCGGTCGAGAAGATCGTCGAATGCCCCGTTTGCGGCAACCTCGATACAGTCTCGCCGTGCTCCCTGTGCCAGGACCCGCGCCGCGACCGCTCGATGATCGTTGTCGTCGAGGAGATCGGCGATTTGTGGGCGCTCGAGCGGGCAGGCGTCGTCAACAGCCTCTACCATGTGCTTGGCGGACACCTTTCCCCGCTCGACGGCATCGGTCCCGACAAGCTCAACATTGGCAAGCTGATCGAGCGCGCAGGCTCCGGCGAAGCGAACGAAATTCTGCTCGCCTTGAACGCAACCGTCGAGGGGCAGTCCACGGCCCATTACGTCACCGAGCAGCTCGCGCCGACCGGTGTCGTGGTGTCGCGACTCGCGCAGGGCGTGCCGATCGGAGGAGAGCTCGACTATCTTGACGAGGGCACGCTCGCCGCTGCCATCAAGGCGAGGCGCAGGCTTTGACAACGCCGGCCTCAGCTCGCGGCGGCTCGCTCGCGGAGGGCGCCGGCCGACCGCGGCGGTCCAACGCGTCGCGGCCCAAGTTCGTGAGCGGCTCGATCCTGCGTCACATCCTCGTGATGACGGGGACAGGCGCCATCGGACTGATGGCGATCTTCCTCTGCGACCTCGCCAACATCCTGTTCCTGAGCTGGCTCGGCGACGAGGCGATCATCGCGGGTGTGGGTTTTGCCGGGTCGATCGTGTTCCTGACGGTCTCGATCGGCCTTGGGCTGTCGATCGCCGCAACCTCGCTGGTGGCGCCCGCGCTGGGTGCCGGCCGGCGCATGCGTGGAAGGCGCCTGTCGCTCAACGCCCATATGCTGACATTCGCGGCGGCGAGCATCCTGAGCCTAGCCATCTGGCTCGCCATACCCTGGTTCCTAAGCCTGCTCGGTGCCACCGGCCGTGCGGCAGAGCTTGCCACGACGTACCTCGACATTCTGGTGCCGGCCATGCCGCCGCTCGCGGTTGCCATGACGTCGGCCTCCGTGCTGCGCTCGGTGGGAGATCCGGGACGCGCCATGAGCGTGACCCTCATCGGCGCCGTGGTGAATACGGCCCTCGATGTGGTCCTGATCCTTTGGCTCCGTCTCGGCATCGAGGGCGCGGCCATCTCCTCGGTCGTGGCGCGGCTCGTCATGATGGGCGTCGGGCTCTACGGAGTGATCTGGGTGCACGACCTCGCGGGGCGCCTGCGGCTGCCGACGCTTCTCGCAGACGCGCCGGTGCTGTTTGCCGTCGCGATGCCGGCGGTTCTGACCAACATCGCGACGCCGATCGCCAACGCCTACGTGACGCGCGCGATTGCGCCTTTCGGGGACAGCGCGGTCGCGGGCTGGGCGATCCTCGGGCGCATCACGTCTGTTGCCTTCGGCGCCATCTTCGCTCTGTCAGCCACCGTGGGTCCGATCATCGGGCAGAACTATGGGGCTCGCGAGTTCGACCGCATGCGGGCAACGCTCACCCAATCTCTGCTCGTCACGGCGGCCTTCACCGGCATTGCCTGGCTCGTGCTCACCCTTCTCGCCGACCCGATCGCCGCCGCTTTTCGTGCGACCGGCGAAACGGCCGAGCTCGTCGTCTTCTACTGCCGCTACCTGGCGCCGCTGTTCGTCTTCCTCGGCGCGCTGTTTGTCGCCAATGCCGCCTTCAACACGTTAGGGCGTGCGCACTATTCGACTGTGCTCAATTGGGGGCGTGCGACGCTCGGTACGATACCGTTTGTCGCGCTCGGCGCCTATCTCGGGGCTGCTGCGGGCGTGCTCACGGGAAGCATGCTCGGCGGCGTCCTCTTCGGCGTACTTGCCGTCTGGCTCGCCTATCACTGGATCGACGCGTTGCAGGCGGGATCGAGATAGCCTCGATCGACTTAGTGGCAGCGACTCGAATGCGAGCGCCAAACGTGAGCGAAACATGGCGTGCATAAGGTTTGCCGAGCCTAGCAGGGCAGCCAACCCAATGCTATTTCTCGATTTTTCCGGATCGGGCAAATCGCTGAGACAACAAAGCCCGATCTGCTATCTTGTTGAGCCTGCATCAAGAATTGCTGCTGTCGCTGCTTAAGCGGCCTTCGACTGTCGGGGAAGGGCGCAAGGGGGAAAGTGACCGTGATTCCTACGTTCCATCCTTTGTGGGCGCGCTGGCAAACCTGGCTGCTTGAGCTACCCCGCTTCAACAAGCGCGGAATCCTGGTCGGCTGGGACTTCCTTTTGCTCAGCGTGGCGCTGTGGCTGCCGATCTCGCTGCGCTACACGACCTTCTATGTGCCGCGCGATTTGACGACGGCGCTGCTGTTCCTGAGCGCACCGCTGATTGCGGTCTCGACGTTTGCGCTGTCGGGTCTCTACAAGCTCGTGACGCGCTATCTCGGCTATCGCGGGCATACCCGGATCATCGGCTGCATCTGGCTTTCGGTGCTGATCTGGTCGCTGCTCGTGTTCATGTCCGGGCAATTGGGCATCCCGCGCTCGGTCGTGATTGCCTACGGCGTGCTGGCTACGCTTTTCATCACAGCGAGTCGGGTCGTCGCCGCGATGCTCCTGGAGAGCGTCGGTATCCGCCTTGCTGAGCTCCCCGCCGACGCCGAGCGCAAGGCCGTCGTCATCTTCGGCGCCGGACAGCTCGGCGTGCAGCTGCTCGCCGCCCTGCGCCGGGCCAACGACCGCGACCCGGTCGCATTCATCGACACCGAGCCTTCGCTCTGGCGTCAGTATGTCGCCGGCCTCAAGGTCTACAACCCCGACCGGCTCGGACCGCTCATCGAGCGGCACAATGTGCGCGAGATCCTGATCGCGCTTCCCGAAGAGCGTCGGCGCGAGCGCCGACGCATGCTGAAGGAGCTGGCCGTCTATCCCGTCGAACTGAAGGTGCTGCCGGCGGTCGAGGACATCACGTCGGGCCGCGTACGCGTCAGCGATTTGCGCCCGCTGGAGGTCAACGACCTGCTTGGACGCGACAAGGTTCCGCCCAACAGCGAGCTGCTCGCCCGCAAGACGCAGGACAAGTCGATCCTTGTCACGGGAGCCGGTGGCTCTGTCGGCTCCGAGCTCGTGCGCCAGCTCTTGAAGCACAGCCCGCGCCGGCTTGTGCTGCTCGATATCTCGGAAGCCGCGCTCTACGAGATTGGGGAAGAGGCGCGCACTCTGATCGGGTCATTGCACGGTTCCGCCCGGCCCGAGCTCGTCCTCGTGCTGGGCTCCGTTCTCGATGCCACGCAGGTGCGCGAAACGATCGCCCAACACGGCGTCGAGGTCATCTATCACGCAGCCGCCTACAAGCACGTTCCGATCGTCGAGCAGAACCCCATCTGCGGCTTGTCGAACAACACCTTCGGCGCGCAGGTGCTTGCCGATTGCGCCAAGGCCGAAGCCGTCGAGCTCGTCGTGCTGATCTCCACCGACAAGGCCGTGCGGCCGACCAACGTGATGGGGGCGAGCAAGCGCCTCGCCGAGCTGATCCTGCAGGCCGAAGCCGCTAGCGGAGGTTCGACCGTCTTCACCATGGTCCGCTTCGGCAACGTGCTCGACAGCTCAGGCTCCGTCGTTAGAAAATTCCGCCAGCAGATCCGCGCGGGCGGCCCCGTGACCGTCACCCATCCCGAGATCATCCGCTATTTCATGTCGATCCCCGAGGCGGCGGAGCTCGTCATCCAGGCTGGCGCCATGGCGCACGGCGGCGACCTGTTCGTGCTCGATATGGGCGAGCCGGTGCGCATCGACGACCTCGCGCGCCTCATGATCCGCCTGACCGGTCTCGATGTAAGGACCCCCGAGACCCCCGAGGGCGATATCGCCATCGTCTACACCGGCCTGCGCCCCGGCGAGAAGCTCTACGAAGAGCTGCTGATCGGCGCTAACACGAAGCCGACGGAGCACCCGCGCATCCTGCGCTCGGACGAGCCGTTCCTGCCGCGCGCCGATCTCGAGCGCGAGCTTGGCCTGCTCAAAGCGGCGATGAACGCGCGCGACGTCGAGACCATGCATTCCGTGCTGATGCGGACCGTGGAGGGCTATCACTCCGAGGCGACGCCGGCGCAGGATGGGGAGCAGCCGCGTTCGGCGTGGAGCCCCTCGTCGCGGACCTTGCACTGAACATGGCGATGCCTGCAGCAGCACCGGCGACAGGCGTCAGGCGAGTCGCCGTCGTTTGCGCGTCCGGCGAGCCGCTACAGCTCCTGCGGCGGG
>CAXMLT010000250.1:0-5844 GCA_964194245.1 uncultured Hyphomicrobium sp. | reverse complement strand
CGTCGAGCGGATGCGGGAGTTCGGCGGGCGGAGTTGCCGCAGGCGAGGGATAGATGCGCGTCTCCCATTTGGGCTCTTCGGCGTGGGCGCGAGGGGCGCCCAGGAAGATCTCGCAAATGAGGACAAAGGCGGTGGTGACAACCGCAGCGAGGGTAACTAAGGAGGGATGCGTACCCATGACGCTTCACTCGACTCTTCTGACGCAACGTTCCGCCACTACGGCACGAACTGACGTCAGTATGGACGAGCGTGGTTAAGAGGGACTGAAGAGGTGTCCCAAGTCGATGTGGTGCCCGTTAGCGAGGAGTTGAGTGTGAGCCAGCACCGTGCCGATCCCAAGCCGGAGGCGCATCCGCCTGGCGACTTCGCCGGGGCGGCCGAGCCGTTCGCGCTGTTCGAAAGCTGGCTCCACGACGCCGAGCGCCACGAGCCCAACGATCCCAACGCGATGGCGCTCGCCACGGTCGACGCCACGGGAGAGCCGAACGTGCGCATGGTGCTGCTGAAGGGGCTCGATCCTGCGGGGCGCCCGGACCGCGGCTTCGTCTTCTATACGAACTTCAACAGCGCCAAGGGGACGGAGCTCAAGACAACGGCGAAGGCCGCGCTTGATTTCTACTGGAAGAGCCTGCATCGGCAGGTGCGCGTGCGCGGCACGGTCGCCGAAGTGACGCCCGCGGAGGCCGACGCCTACTTCGCCACACGCGCGCGCGGAGCACAGATTGCGGCCTGGGCATCGCAGCAGTCGAGCCCGCTCGAAAGCCGGTTTGCGCTGGAGAAGGCGGTCGCACTCGAGGCCGCGCGCTTCCATATCGGCAAGGTGCCGCGGCCGCCCCACTGGTCGGGTTTTCGCGTTACTCCGCTGGTGATCGAGTTCTGGCACAGCCGGTTGTCGCGGTTGCATGAGCGTGTGCTCTTCCGCCGCGAAAAAGCCGGAGACGACTGGCTGAAGTCGCGGCTCTACCCCTGATCGGGCAGGGCTCCGCGCCTGCGAATTGACAGGGCATTCTGTGGCTGACCCTCCATTTCGTCCGATTCTCGGCTATCCTCGAATCTCGTCGCAATGCGCTGAAGGGCATCGATCCGCATGAGGCCGCCTCCGCCGCTGGGCCAATCGTTCTTCGCGCGCTGGACGAGCCGCATCGCGGTCTTCTCCGTCGGTGTGCTGGCGACGGCGATCCTGCTGCACCGGCTATTCGGCCTGCCCTCGCCGGTCGCGTTCAACCTGGTGGGGCTCGCATTCGCCGGCGCGCTGCTGTCGCTCCTGTTTGCGGTGTTCGCGACCGTCGGCATTTGGCGCACGGGCCGGCCGGGAACGCCGCGTATCGTCTTCGCGATCCTCGTCAGTCTAGGATTGTTGGCCTGGCCGCTCATCTATCTGCCGCAATACGAGAGCAAGCCCAGGATCAACGACGTTACGACCGATGACGTCAATCCGCCGGCCTTCGTCGCCGTCGCCAAGCTGCGCGGGCCGGGGGCCAACCCAATCGCCTACCCCGCGCGCTTTGCCAAGGCGCAGGCCGCGGCCTATCCCGACATCAAGACGATCGAGCTCAACCGCTCGGTCGACGAGGCTTTCGAGGTCGCGACCGACGCCGCCCGCCACCTGAAGCTCAACGTCGTGGGCCAGGAGGCGCCCGATCCCAGAACCGGTCGCCCCGGCACCATCGAGATCGTCGACCGCAGCCTGATCTTCGGCTTCTACGACGACGTGGTGATCCGCGTCGCGGGCGACGAAGACCACGCCCGCATCGATGTGCGCTCAGCGTCCCGCTTCGGCTCCTTCGATCTCGGCCGCAATGCCGAGCATGTGCGCCAGCTCCTGAAGGACATTGTTGTGCGCATGGAGTCGGTCATTCCGGCCGAACGCACCAAGGGCACGGCAAAAGCGAAAGACGACGTCAAAGAGGAACAGCAACGCAATCGACGTTCGCGGCGTCCTCGCAGGTGATGAGCCCGCGCTCGGCGAGATGCTCGAGGTGCGCGCGCAGCGATAGTCTTGCCGCGCCGGCGACCTCCTCGTCGAGGTCGCGGTAGATGACGGGCAAGAGCTTGCGCACGGTGTTGGTGCCCTTGCGCACGGCCTCGAGGATGGCCTGGTCGCGCCAGCGCCGATGCAGCAGGTAGGCTTTGACCGTGCGACGCGGCTCGGCGACCGGCCCGCCATGGCCGGGCAGCAGCATGCTGTCGCGACGCTCAAGCAGAAGCTCGAGCGAACGCAGGTAGTCCGCCATGCGGCCCTCGGGTGGAGCGACAACCGAGGTGTTCCACGCCATCACGTGATCGCCGGAGAAGACGAGGCCGCTACCTTCGAGCGCGAAGCACAGGTGATCGGCCGTGTGCCCCGGTGTGTGTAGCGCCGACAGCTCCCAACAGTCCCCCTCGATGCGATCGCCGTGCGTCAGGCTGACATCCGGCGTGTAGGCCGTGTTGATGTACTCGGACACGGACTCGCCAGCGTCTCCTGACGAGCGGGCCTGCTCGCGCCGAAATCCGTAGGTCTTTGCACCCGTCTCCGCCTTCAGAGCAGCGAGGCCGTCGACGTGGTCGCGGTGCGCGTGCGTGATGAGAATGTGCTTGATGGGGCGGCCACCGGCAGCCTTGAGGATCGCTTCGAGGTGCGCGGCATCCGTGGGACCGGGATCGATCACCGCGAGCGCTTGCGTGCCGACAAGGTAGGTGTTCGTGCCATTGAAGGTGATCGCGCTCGCGTTGTTGGCGACGAGGCGAGCAACGCCCGGCGCGAGCGGATCGGGGACGCCGTAGGCAAACTGCATGGCCGTGTTGAACTTGAGGCCGTTGCTCATTGCCTCTCCCGGGTAATTGCCGCTAGCCGGGCGACGGCCGGAACGTCCTCACCGCGATGAAACCGGCGATGACGAACAGCGCCAGCACGATACCCTGCGCGGCCAGGAACGGCGGCTCCGACTGGGTCGGCGCAAGCTCCTGCAGCGGACCGAGTTTCTGGAACGACTGCACCACCGCGACGAATACGTTGAGGTAGAGCGCCGCGATGGCGCTGATGACGTAGATCGCGCGCCACGCGCCGGCAAGGTGGAAGACGTAGAGTGCGAGCAGTGCGAATGCCAGAATGATCGTCGATACCACGCCGGTGCCGAGAGCCGGCGTGAAAGCGGTGATTGGGTACAGGAATCCGGTGAGCGTTGTCAGCACCGTGGTGGCGAGGAAAATGCAAGTCCAGCCGACGAGCCGCTTCCCGCGCAGCATGCCCGCCAGCACGACGAGACCGGTCGCGAACTCAAGGGCTTCGAGGCCGCGCTCAAGAAGCTGTAAGGCTCAAACGGGGGCGCCTTCCCCGAGCAATGTTGCGGAGCAGACACAAAAACCGGCCAGCCGCCGGTCGGGGCACGTGAATGTCACACAGTAGGGACGGTGCTGCCGGGCCCGCGACGAGGTAGAAGGGGCTTCATGAACGACGAGCAGGCACCCGCTGAGTTGGAAGGGATTCAGGCTGCGACGGGCGCCGTTGAAGCCCCACCGCCCGACACCGCCGCGCAGGGTCTGCAGCCGGTCAATATCAGCTGCACACGCGGGTTTCCCGACTGGCTCCTGCGCAACAACGTCAGCTTGGCCTTCACGTCCTACCAGACCGGCCGGCTCTATCTGGTCGGCGTCAATTCCGCCGGGCAGACGGCTTTCCACGAGCGCTTCCTCGTTCGCGCCATGGGCCTTTGGGCCGACCCGCAGCGGCTCGTGGTGTCGACACTGTTCCAAGTCTGGCGCTTCGAGAACGTGCTTTCCGGCGAGTTCGACGGCGCCAACCCCGACCGCCACTACGTACCGCGTGTCGCCCACACCACCGGCGACCTCGACATCCATGACATCAGCGTCATGGCGGACGGGCGCATCGTGTTCGTCAATTCGCTGTTCTCTTGCCTCGCCACGCTGAGCCCCACGCATGGCTTCCGGGTCTACTGGAAGCCGCCGTTCATCTCCAAGCTCGCGGCGGAGGATCGCTGTCATCTCAACGGGTTGGCCATGAAGGACGGTGTGCCGGCTTACGTCACGGCAACGAGCCGCAGCGATGTCGTCAACGGCTGGCGCAACCGGCGCGCAGAGGGGGGCACGCTGGTCGACGTTGCGACGAACGCTATCGTGACCGAAAAGCTGTCGATGCCGCACTCGCCGCGCTGGCACGCCGGCCGGCTGTGGCTTTTGAACTCGGGCACCGGCTATCTCGGCACCGTGGATCTCGCCACCGGGGTGTTCGAGCCGCACGTTTTCTGCCCGGGGTTTCTGCGCGGGCTCACGTTTCACAACGGCCACGCCATCGTCGGGCTGTCCTTGCCGCGCGACGGCTCGTTCTCGGGGCTCGAGCTCGACAACGAGCTGAAGCGCCGCGACGCCGACCCCTGGTGCGGCATCCAGATCGTCAATCTCGCCTCGGGCGACATCGTCGAGTGGATCAAGCTCGAAGGCGGCGTGAGCGAGTTATTCGACGTGGCGGTGCTGCCGGGCGTGCGCTGGCCCGCCGCCACGGGCTTTCTCAGCGATAAGATCCACAAGCTCTATACGTTCGAGGTCTGAGGCGCGCTCGTTCGCTCGTGGCCCCTGCTCGCGAAGCATGTGCGCTTAGACAAAAAACCGCCGCCATGATGTGCGGTACTCAGCTCGCGGGGACGCAAGATCATGTCTGTTGATGTAACGCAAGCGCGCGAGCGCCTGGAGGTCCCTCATGTTCAATGCCGAGCCGAAGAATGACTTTGCACATCCGAAACCTGGTGTTAGCCCCTTTGCGGCGGTCAGACCTCCTCAAGAGACATCTTCGAAAGAGACATCCTCGAAGCCCTCCCCGTTTGAGCCCGCCGCCTCCGCGGCAACCGGCACCTCGGTGATAGGCACCGATCTCACCATCCTGGGCGACCGCATCACCATCATTTCGAAGAACAAGCTTCAGGTGGATGGAGACATCCGCGGCAACGTGCACGGCAAGCAGGTCGTCATCACCGAGGAAGGCTCTGTGATCGGGACAGTCTGCGCCGAAACCATTGAGGTGCGCGGAGGGGTTCGCGGCTCCATACGGGCGCTAAACGTGAAGCTGCAGTCATCGGCCCAGGTACAAGGCGACATCACGCACCAGAAGCTCTCCATTGCCGAGGGTGCTGAGTTCGACGGCCGTGTGCACCTCACAAAGGATGCCAGCGAGCTCGTACCTATCCTCGATCCGGAAGCAATTGAGCCCGCAAGGCAATATGGCGGGGCAACCGACTTCGACACGCCCACCTAATAGGATACCCGTGGGAGGCAAGCCATGGTTAGTCTGACAGAGGCCTTGGCTGCAGAACGACAGCGACGGAAGCGTGCTTCGACGGATGCCGCAGTGAGGCGTGAAGTGCGGCGCGAGGTGCTTGGAGCTTTGCACCAGCGCCTCACTGCTGAATCGCTTCCGTGCTGGTTCTTCATAATGAGCGGCGATGAAATAGTGGTCGCTCACACGAAGAATGGTCCGGGCCCGCGGCAACGCGTAGGGTCTTGGGCGGTCGACCAGGAACTTCGTTTGGTTTTCGGCGAGGAAACGACGGAGTGGATCACCAGCGAAAGTCTTGCTCGTGTCGTGGACGCAGCGGTGCTCATAACGGCAAGGCTGATCGTCGATGCCGAATCACGTCTTGGGTCGCGCGCTAACCCGGATCGGCTTCCAGAACTGACGGCATAGAGAAATTGTCGGTCGCATGCCTCCGTTGCGGCCGACACCGTCAGTGCAGCAAATGGGCCGGGACAAGCTTTACGTCGAGGCAGACAACGTCCGCTCCCTCGCAGCGAACTTCGATCTGCGCCTCTGCACAGCGCTTTACGAACGCTTGCGAGAACTTTTGCGGCGGG
>CAXMLT010000249.1:0-7643 GCA_964194245.1 uncultured Hyphomicrobium sp. | reverse complement strand
TGAGCTTGGCAACGAGCCAATTCGGCTTGCGGCCGCGCCCGGTCCAGGTCTCGGCGCGATTGTCGGGGTTGGCATACTTGGCGGCGCTGATCTTGCCGCGGCCGCGGCCACCGAACAATTCCGACATCGAGAAACCACGCTTTTCCGCCAGCGCAGCCATTGCATGCTTCACCTCGGCGCGCTCGCGCTCGCGTGCGCCGGCGATCGCCTTTTGCACCTTCGCTTCGAGATCGAGAAGCTCCTTCAGCGATAACTTATCTACGTTCACGCTGGCCATCCGTCTTCCTTTCATGGTCTTCCCTTGAGGGCGATTGCCCGGCTTTTACACCGGCCTTGCTATTGTTGATCCCGTTTATAGGGCTTGCATTACTTTTTACTTTCCACTTGTCAAGCACATCATAAAAAGATTGCGCATTCATATTCACAGCGAATAACGGGCCGGCTGCAACCGCAACGCGCAGACGGAGGCGTTTCGTTCACGCCCGTGAAAATAAACGGCATAGAACTCCGTGTGCGCATTAGGCGGTTTCGAAAAGCCTGTCCCGAAAACAAAATCGGAACATCGCGGCGGGAACTTCGCGGCTTTGCGCCACCGCCTATCCCGGCGTCCGATGGCAAAAACCGTTCAGTTGCCGTTCATTCGCGCCGCTCTAGGCTCGCCCTACCCTGAGACCTATCTTCCCCGGAGTGATCCAAATAGGGGCGCAGCGCGTCAGGGTCGCTGCGCCTCTTCTCGTTTCAGTCCCCTCGCGGCGACCCTGCTCAAGGGAACCGCCATTTCCCAACCTACGTTTGATTTCGGCATGGCGACCCAGTACGGTCGCCGCTCCCCATACTTGGCAATTGAAGATCACCCCGGAGGCCCGAGATCATGACGTTCAAACTGCCACCGCTGCCCTATGCGTATGACGCACTCGGGCCTTTCATGTCGGCAAAGACGCTGGAATTCCATCACGACAAGCATCATCAGGCCTACGTCGATATGGCCAACAAGCTCGTGCCCGGAACCAAATACGAGGGCAAGAGCATCGAGGAGATCTGCAAGGAAGCCTATGCCGACAAGAACCAGCCGATCATCAACAACGTCGGCCAGCACTTCAATCACATCCACTTCTGGCAGTGGATGAAGAAGGACGGCGGCGACAAGAAGCTTCCGGGCAAGGTCGAGAAGCTCGTCGCCGATGCCGGCGGCTACGACAAGGTGCGCAACGATTTCATCGAGGCCGGCAAGGGGCAATTCGGCTCAGGCTGGGCGTGGCTCACCTTGAAGAACGGCAAGCTCGAGGTGACGAAGACGCCCAACGGCGAAAACCCGCTTATGCACGGCGCAACGCCGGTGCTCGGCTGCGATGTGTGGGAGCACAGCTATTATCTCGACTATCAGAACCTGCGTCCGAAATATCTCGAGACGTGGTTCGACAATCTCATCGACTGGGAGCACGTCGAGGAACTCGCGGGCTGATCTCTCGATCTGCCGCACGCGCTACGCAACGGCGCCGCTTAACAGCGGCGCCGTTCGCATTCTGGAATCGTGTTTACTTCGCCGCTGCTCGCGCCGGCGCAAGCGTCCCGAGATAGGTGACGATCGCCTCGATCTCCGGCGGCTGGAACACGAATTCCGGCATATCCGGATGGCCCGAGCTAATTCCCTCGGCCAGCGCTTCGGCGAGATTGTCCGGCGGATAGCGCTTCACCACCTCGCGGAACGGCAACGCCTCGCGGTGCTTGCTCGCGTCATCCTTGCCGATCGCATGGCAGGGCGAGCAGCTGGCCTCGAGCAGCGCGTGGCCTCTCGCGACGAGCTGCTCCCGGCTCTCGGCGTTTGCCGAGGCCGCGAACGCCGCGACCGCACCCAGGCCGATCGCAGCGGCAACGATCCTGCGCGGTAATCTCATGAGCCTCACCCCTTGCTGCGCGAACCTTCGCGCATTCGCGACGCGACGGCCTTGAGGCGGATCAATCGCCGCTCAGCGTGAGCGGCCTTTCAGCGCTTTCGTGATCACGCCGCGGATCACGGAGGCCGCCGTACGCGCGAATGTCCGCTGCAGCTCGCGGCCGAACATCTGTCCCACGCCTTGGCGCGGTCGCCCGGTCGGTCCCTTGGTGGGGCCGAACCCGGTGCCGAGCCAGTCACCGATGCCGCCTCCGCTGGAGGCGTCGGCATCTGGGGCTCCATCCGCGGTCCCGCCCGGTCCGCGCCGGGCGAGGATCTCCTCCGCGCTCTCGGCGTTCTTCGTCTGCTCGTACTTACCGTAGACCGGGCTCGCAGCAATGAGTGCGCGCCGCTCGGCGTCGGTGATGGGGCCGATGCGTCCCTCGGGCGGGCGGATGAGCGTGCGCTCCACGATCGAAGGCTCGCCCTTGTTCTCGAGCATGGAGACGAGCGCCTCGCCGACCTGCAGTTCGAGGATGACGCGCTCGGTGTTGAGCTGCGGATTGGGGCGGAAGGTTTCCGCCGCCGCCTTCACCGCCTTCTGCTCCTGCGGTGTGTAGGCGCGCAACGCGTGCTGGATGCGGTTGCCGAGCTGGGCGGAGACGGTATTGGGCACATCGAGAGGGTTCTGCGTGACGAAGTAGACGCCGATGCCCTTCGAGCGCACGAGGCGCGCGATCTGCTGGATGCGTTCGAGTAGCGCCGAGGGCGCGTCGTCGAAGAGAAGATGCGCCTCGTCGAAAAAGAAGACGAGCTTGGGCTTGGGCTGATCGCCCACTTCCGGCAGCGTCTGCCAGAGCTTGGTCAGCATCCACAGAAGGAACGTCGCGTAGAGCCGCGGCTTCTCCATGAGCTTGTCGGCGACGAGCACGTTGACGTAACCGCGCCCGTCGGGAGCGGTGCGGATGAAATCCATGATCTCGAGCGCGGGCTCGCCGAAGAAGCTGTCGGCGCCCTGCTGCTCGAGCACGAGAAGCCGGCGTTGGATGGAGCCGATGGAGCTCGAAGCGACGTTGCCGTATTTGGTCTGCAGCTCCTTGGCGCGCTCGGCGACGTTGTTGATGATCGCGCGCAAGTCGGCGAGATTGCGCAACGGCAGCTTCTCGTCCGTCGCCACGCGGAAGGCGACGTTCAAAACGCCCTCCTGCACCTCGTTGAGCTCGAGCATGCGCGAAAGGAGCAGCGGGCCCATGTCATCGACGGTCGCGCGCACGGGGTGGCCGCTCGTGCCGAACACGTCCCAGAAGATGCACGGCGAGGCGCTGTTCTTGTAGTCGTCGAGCCCGACCTCCTTGGCGCGCTTGAGCAGGAAGTCCTTCGGCTCGCCGACCTCGGAGATGCCCGAGAGGTCGCCCTTGATGTCGGCGGCGAAGACCGGCACGCCCGCCTTCGACAGGCCCTCGGCCACGACCTGCAGCGTCACCGTCTTGCCGGTGCCGGTCGCGCCGGTGACGAGGCCGTGGCGGTTGGCGAGGGTGAGGTCGAGGTATTCGGGCTTCACGCTCTTGCCGAGGAAGACCTTGCCGTCCTGGAGCACGGATTTGCCGCTCGGCCCTGACTGACCCGCCGGGCTCGGCTGGCTCTTGACCGGCTGGCTCTTTGCGGACTGGCCCTTTGCCGGCTCTGCTCGACTTTTCGCCATGGGTTACGCTCCTCACGGGCCTGCGAACCGTCTTTGCACGCCAGGATACCCCATGCAAACGGCAGTTGCAGCGGCGGTTTATCGGAAGCCAATGGGTGGAGCGAGGCGAGGCGAAACGAAGCGACGAGCGGATTTGGCGTGCGAAAGCGCTGCGACCGACTATAGAAACGAAGGCAAGCGGAAACTGGGACGCCTAGAGCAATGACGGAGTTAAGCGCGCCGATCGCGCTCGCCGGCGGCTTCGAGCCGGCAGATTACGAGACCTGGCGCAAGCTTGTCGAAAAGGCGCTCCACGGCGCCGACTTTGACCGCAAGCTGGTCGTGCGCACTGCCGACGGGTTGCAGATAAACCCGCTCTACACACGCGCCGATGCGCTTGCCGCTGCTCAGGCCGCGGTGCCTGGTGCGGCTCCATTCACGCGCGGGACGAAGCCGCGGTCCGCGGGCCTCGGCTGGCATATCCACCAGCGCGTCGTGGCGCCGGACGCCGGCACCGCAAACGAGGTGATCCTGGACGAGCTCGAAGGTGGCGCCTCGGGCGTGGTGCTGCAGATAGCGGCCCCCGGCCAGACCGGGATTGCAATCGCAGGCGCATCCGATATGGCCGCGGCACTCGCAGGGGTCTACCTCGACTACGCCTCCGTGCAGCTTCAGGGCGGCGTCGGCAGCATCGGTGCGGCGCGCAATTTTCTTGGCGCGCTCGAGCTGCTCAAGTCGAAGCCGGGCGAAGCCGCCTCGTTCCTCAATGTCGATCCGATCGGCACGCTCGCGCGCTTCGGAACCGCGGGCACGCCCATCATGCAGGCGCTCGGCGACGCGGTGAAGCTGGCGAACGAAGCGCGCGCGAGCGGCGCCAACGTCGTTGCGCTCGCGGTCGATGCCACGGTGCCGCACGAGGCCGGGGCCAGCGAGGCGCAGGAGCTTGCCTACCTCGCTGCGACGCTTACCGCCTACCTGCGCGCGTTCGAGACCGCCGGCCTCTCGCCGAGCGACGCATTTTCGCAGATCGCCTTCGCGCTTGCCGTCGATACGGATCTGTTCCTCGGCGCCGCCAAGGTGCGCGCCGCGCGCACGATGATCGCGCGCATCGCGGACGCCTGCAAAGCGCCGGCCGGCACGATGCACATCACGGCGGTGACGTCTCAGCGCATGATGGCGAAGCGCGATCCGTGGACCAACATGCTGCGCACGACGGCTGCATGCGCTGCCGCCGCTTTCGGCGGAGCTGACGCGGTGACCGTGCTGCCCTTCACGTGGGCGCTCGGTGCGCCCGATCGCTTCGCGCGGCGCGTTGCGCGCAACGCCCAGCTCGTGCTGCAGGAGGAATCCTCCCTCGGCCGCGTTGCCGATCCGGTGGGCGGCTCGTGGTACGTCGAGAAGCTCACCGCCGAGCTTGCCGAAAAGGCGTGGGCGCTGTTTCAGGACATCGAGGCTAAGGGCGGCATCGTCGCCGCGCTCGTCACGGGTGCGCTGGCCGACGACATCGCACGCGTCGCGCAAGCGCGTGCCAAGGCCGTCGCGACGGGCCGACTGGAGCTGACGGGTGTGTCCGTGTTCCCGCTGCTCGGCGAGGATGGTGTGAAGGTTTCTCCGCTGCCGAAGCCGACACCACTCGCAGCCAAAACGGAGGGGCGACCGCTGACGCCGCACCGGCTGGCCGAGCCGTTCGAGGATCTGCGTGACCGCGCCGACGCGTACGCCGCCAAGGGTGCGCGGGCGCGCGTGTTCCTAGCCAACCTCGGCGAGATCGCCGAACACAATCGCCGCGCCACCTGGGCCTGGAACCTCCTCGCCGCGGGCGGCATCGACGGTCTCACCAGCGACGGCTACAAGGATGCCGCCGAGGCCGCCGCCGCGTTCAAGAAGAGCGGCGCGCGCATCGCCTGCATCTGCTCGTCAGACGCCGTCTATGTGGCACAGGCGAAAGATACCGCGAAGGCGCTCAAGGCCGCGGGTGCGTCCCGCGTGCTGCTCGCGGGCAAGCCGGGCGAGGACGAGGCGGCTTTGCGCGCTGCGGGCGTGGACGGCTTCCTGCAAGCCGGGCAGGACGCGATCGCCGCCCTCAAAGAGCTGCAAAAGTCGTTGGGTATTGCGTGACCCGGAACCTGAGACGAGGCTCCTGATACCGGAGAGACACTTCCATGGCCGTCCTGCGCTTCCTCGCCAGCCTCTTTGCTCTGATCGCTGTCGTCGCGCTCGTGACCGACGCCACGCCCGCGCTCACCGGCACCGGCCACTTCAAGGCGACATCCGTCGTCGGTTACTGGCGCGACCTCGCACCCTCGACGCTGCTGACCGCGCGCGCCGCCGTTACGCGGACGACGGCTCCGTGGGTCTGGGAGCCGGGGATGACGAGCGTGCTCAACCTGCCGGCGTCGGCGCTATTCGCCGGGCTCGCGATCATCTGCGGCTACTTCGGCCGGCGCCGCGAGCAGATGAAGCTGCACGTCAACTGACTGACAAGAAGCATCGAACTCAGCGGGGCTTCGGCGCATCCGGGGTGACCTGGCGCATGATGAGCGTCTTGAAGCTAGTCAGTGCCGGCGGCAAGCCGCTGCTTGGCGGGAAGATGATGTCGAGCGCAATGCCGACGACGACGAGACCGACCAGCAGGAATATCAGCCGCATGACCCAGCGCCGGTGGCTCGCGTTGAGCGCGGCGATTTGCGATTCATCGACCGTCCCTTCGGGCTCGGCGATGAGCGTCTTCTTGAGGCCGAGGAATTTCCTCTGCGCGGAGCGGCGCACGTTGCCCATGTCGGTCACGGAGATGCCGGCGCGCTCGGCGATCTGATGCGCGATCTCGGGATAGGGAAAGCTCGGATCGCTATCGGCCTCGCTGACGTAGCCGAGCTTGACGGGCGTGTCGTCCTTGAGGATGAGCCGCGCGCCCTTCAAGAGCACCGGCGCCACCGAGCCGCCGTAGATCTCGCGCCGCGTCTCGATCGCCTTGATGTCGGCGTACGGGATCTCGCGCGTCTTGTAGCGGACCATCGGCGTGGGGCCGCGGCCGGCGGGCAGCGTCAGCTTCACCGCCTTGTCGCCGATCTCGATGCGCGCCATCAGCGAGTGCATGAGCTCGATGACGATCAGGAACATGATGAAGGTGAAGGCAACCGCGAGGACCACGAGCCCGAAGGTGCCCTGCCAGTGGCCTTGCGAGATGCGCCAGAACAACATGGGCGGCAGGCTGATGAAGAACGGCAGCAATAGAAGAAAAACGAAGGAAAAAGCGAACTTGCGCCCACCGCCAGCCGCGTAGACGGTCGGGCGGCCGTGGCTGCCGGGCGCAGCCGGCGGGGCCTGGCCCATCGCTGCCGTCGCTTCCGCCATGCTTGATGCTCCCCTGAAGCCTGCACTCAAATCCTACGCCAGCGATCACGACAACATGAGGACGTAACGGACTGCTGGCTTCTCCGAAAAGGCATTATATCAGGGCCAACGCCCTTCCCAACCCACAGCCTGCAAAGGGTGCAAGTCATGCTTTTCAGCAGAGCTAAGTCCACCATGCCGACGGCGGAGTCAGCGCTTCCCGGTCGGCCGACGCCCATTCCGACCGCAGCCGAACACGACATCTTCTCGCGTCCCCTGAAAGGCCCTTACCCCGAAGGCCTCGAGATGGCGATGTTCGGCATCGGCTGCTTCTGGGGTGCGGAGCGCAAGTTCTGGAACCTCGCGGACGGCATGTGGATCACGGCCGTCGGCTATGCCGGCGGATTTACCCCGAACCCGACCTACCAGGAGGTCTGCACCGGCCGCACCGGGCACAACGAAGTCGTGCTCGTGGTCTTTGACCCCAAGCGCTTGAGCTACGAGACACTCCTGAAGACGTTCTGGGAGAGCCACGATCCGACGCAGGGCATGCGCCAGGGCAACGACGTGGGCACCCAGTACCGGTCGGCGATCTACTGGCACGACGAGTCCCAGCGGGCGGCGGCCGAACGGTCGGCGGCGATCTTCGGCGAGCGGCTGGGCGGGGCGGGGCATGGCGAGGTCACGACTGAGATTGCCGAGGCCGGACCTTTCTACTACGCCGAGGAGTACCACCAGCAGTACCTCGACAAGAAC
>CAXMLT010000248.1:0-1644 GCA_964194245.1 uncultured Hyphomicrobium sp. | reverse complement strand
CAGCTGCTCTACCAACTGAGCTAATCACCCGCGCCGATCTCGCGACGGCGGCTCAAGGCCGCCCGTCACTCAGAAGCCGGAACACGCCCGGCCATGACGGCAAAGGGGCCCGCCGCGCGAGCCCCATGGGGCAGCCTCTAGCACCACGGGCCGCCCCTGTCCAGCCGCGCCGCGCCGACGCTTTGGGCCGGGATCAGCTTGCGGCGGCGCCCGCGCAGCGGCCACCCACCCTGGGATCAGAACCGCGGCTGCTGCATACTGCGCGGGGGCCTCGAATCACGTCGCTGCCCGGTATTTCTGGTGACCGGCCTGGTGATCCATGGACGAGAAACGCAAGACGCAGCGGCGGCGCGTCCTGAAGGAGGGCAAGATCATCTTCGCCGACGGCATGCGCGTGATCGACTGCACCATCCGCGACATGTCCACCAGCGGCGCGCGTCTGCTCATCGCTAATACCGTCGGAGTGCCGGAGACGTTCCATCTGTTCGAGAAATCGAGCGGCATGGTCTATCCGACAAGCGTCACCTGGCGCCAAGCCAGCGCCATCGGGGTCAAGTTCGACGGGCCGGCGACGAGCATTCACGACAGCGTCAACCGGCGCTACGCCCGCCTGCGCTTCCTTTGACAATCGCCTGATAAGCCGGGGCGCCGGCGCTAAGGGCGCATCAGCAGATGCGCCCGCTCTGTCAGCCCCGCGAGCACAGCGGCCGAGCCTTTGACGACGCAATGCATCGGGTTCTGCTGGACGTGGAACTTGACGCCTACACGCCTTGTCAGCGCGAGATCGAGCTTGTCCATCAGCGCGCCACCACCCGTCAGGTGGATGCCGCGCCGTGTGATGTCGCTCACGATGTCGGGGGGCAGCTCCTCGAGCGCCCGCTGGGCGAAATCGGCGAGCGCCGCGACCGGCTCGGCAAGCGCTTCCGCGATGTCCTCGGGAGTCAGTACCGCGCTCTTCGCCCAGCCTTTGCGCAGGTCGCGCCCGCGGATGTGCACCTCCGCCGCCCGGCCGTTGCTGCCGGCATAAGCGGTGCCCGCCTCGATCTTGATGCGCTCGGCGTTGGCCTCGCCGATCAGTAGGTCGTGCTTGCGCCGCACGTAGCGTATGATCGCCTCGTCCATCGCGTTCCCGGCGCAGCGCAGCGTGCGCGCCGCGACGATGGAGCCGCCAGACAGCACGGCGATGTCGGCCGTGCCGCCGCCAATGTCGACGACCATGGAGCCGCCCGGCTCGTCGATCGGCAGGCCGGCCCCTAGCGACGCCGCGACCGGCTCGGCGATCATGTAGACCTTCCGCGCCCCCACCGACATGGCCGTATCGTAGACGGCGCGGCGCTCGACCGGCGTCGCGCCGGCGGGCACGCAGATCAGGATGCGCGGCCGGCGGAAGCCGAGCATGGTCTTGGTGCGTTTGATGAACTGGCGCAGCATCTCCTCGGTGGCGAGGAAATCGGCGATGACGCCGTCGCGCAAGGGGCGCACCAGCTCGATCGATTCCGGCGCCCGCCCGATCAACAGCTTTGCTTTGCGGCCGACAGCGAGGATCTCGCGCGTGGCGCGGTGGGCACGGACGGCAACGGCGGAGGGCTCATCGATGATGATGCCGCGGCCGGCCACGTGCACCAGCGTGTTCGCCGTGCCGAG
>CAXMLT010000247.1:0-3403 GCA_964194245.1 uncultured Hyphomicrobium sp. | reverse complement strand
CCGCTCGGCGTTGTTCCTGCCCTTTAAGGAACTCGGCCTCATCGTCGTCGACGAGGAGCACGATGCCGGCTTCAAGCAGGACGACCGCGTGCACTATCAGGCGCGCGACATGAGCGTCGTGCGCGGCAACCTCGGCGGTTTCCCCGTCGTGCTGTCGTCGGCGACGCCGTCGATCGAGAGCCACGTGAATGCACGCACCGGCCGCTATCGCCACGTGGTGCTGCCGGGGCGCTTCTCGGGCGCGGCGCTGCCCGACGTGACGGCGATCGACCTGCGCACCAATCCGCCCGAGCGCGGCAAATGGCTGTCGCCGGCGCTTGTCGATGCCGTCACCGAGACGCTTGCAGCCAAGCAACAGACGCTGCTGTTCCTCAACCGGCGCGGATATGCGCCGCTGACGCTGTGCCGAAGCTGCGGCCACCGCATCCAGTGCCCTCAGTGCACCGCGTGGCTGGTGGAGCATCGCTTCCGCGGCCGCCTGCACTGCCACCATTGCGGTTTCTCGATCCCGCACCCCGAGAAATGCCCGAGCTGCGGGGAAGCTGGCTCGCTCGTTGCCTGCGGGCCGGGCGTGGAGCGCGTCGCCGAGGAGGTGGCAGAGCGCTTTCCCGAAGCGCGCGTCGCGCTGTTGTCGTCCGACCTGATCCCGGGCCTGACCGAGATGCGCGAGGTCATTCGGTCAATCGAGGCCGGCGGCATCGACATCGTCATCGGCACGCAGATCGTCGCCAAGGGGCATCATTTTCCGCTGCTGGCGACCGTTGGCATCGTCGACGGCGACCTCGGGCTCGCGATGGGTGCCGACCCGCGCGCGGGCGAGCGCACGTTCCAGCTTCTGCATCAGGTGACGGGCCGTGCCGGCCGCGCGCTCGCCGAGGGGCGCGGCTTCGTGCAGACGTACATGCCCGAGCACCCGGTCATGGCAGCGATCATCGCGGGTGCCCGCGAGGCCTTCATCGAGCGCGAGATCGCGGTGCGCCGAGCAGGCCTCTTGCCGCCATTTGGCCGGCTCGTCGCGCTCATCGTGTCGGCGCGCGACAAGGAGACGACGCAGCTTGTCGCGCGCGATATCCTCAATCGCGCGCCGCCGGCCGATCGCGTCGAGATCTTGGGCCCGGCAGAGGCGCCACTCGCGGTGATCCGCGGGCGCCATCGCTGGCGCTTGCTGGTCAAGGCGCCGCGCGAGATCGACGTGCAGGATTATCTACGGGCTTGGCTGGCGGCGTTGCCGCCCTTGAAGGGCGACATCCGCCTGACGGTCGACGTCGACCCCTACAGCTTTTTGTAGCAATCCGCGCGCCTTCTCAGGCGTTGCGGATTTCCTGCGCCGCGCGGGCGAGTATCTCCACGATTCGCGCCTCTAAATTCTCATCGGCATTGAGCCGCTTTGATGCGGCGGCGCGCAAGTTTTCAATTGCCGCGCCGACAAGCTGCGGTACGCCCTTCACTTCGTCGCCGTTGCGCTGCTCCCAGGCGCGCCGCCGGCGTGCGAGCTTCTTGCCGACGGCCGCCAGCCGCTCAAGAATTTCGTCGGCGATGTCGCGGTTCTCCTCGAGGTAGTCTCGGCCCTCTTTGGTGATCGTATACAGCTTCTTTGCGCCTTCGATCTCCGCCGTTACGTAGCCAGCCTCCTCAAGAAACGTCAGCGTCGGATAAACCACGCCGGGGCTAGGGCTGTAGGAGCCGCTCGTCTGCTCCTCGAGCAGTTTGATGAGCTCATACCCATGTCGTGGCTTCTCAGCGATGAGCGCGAGAGCGAGCAGCTTCAGATCGCCTTGGGCGAGCATACGTCCGATGCGAAACCAGTCGCCGCCGCCACCGCCTGGGCCCGGCCCCCATCCGTGGCCTCGGCCCGGTCGACCAAAGCGCGGCGCCGCCCAAAGACCTCCTCCATCCTCGTGTCCAAATCCATGCATTGCTTTTCTCCTATAAGACATGTCGCAAGATATATCTTTGTCGATGTCGTGGCGGAATAAAAGCCATACAAATCATGGTATTGTACTGAATGTAGAAGACCGGTTGGGGCAGGGAAGATCAGGCCAGCTCGCGCTGGGCGTGGGGCGCATCGAGGTACGGGGGCCGGCCGCGGAGGCGCCGATCGCGGTGATCCGCGGCGCCATCGCTGGTGCTTGCTGGTCAAGGCGCCGCGCGAGATCGACGTACAGAATTATCTGCGGACGTGGCTCGCGGCGCTGCCGCCCCTGAAGGGCCACATCCGGCTCACCGTCGACGTCGACCCCTGCAGCTTTTTGTGAGCGATCAGAACGCTTCGGCGTAGTCCCAGACGGTCACGACGTCTGGACGCAGGTGCGAGGCGCTGAGCCGCTCGCGGATGAAGCGGCGGAGGGCGTTGAGCACGCGCTCATGGTCGAACTGCGAGGATGCGAAAGCGGAGAGCATGCGGCGCGGGATGAGGATGGTCACCGGCCCGGCCGGGGCCTCGACGCGCGCGCGGAACTGGTCGTCGTACTTGGGAAGGAGCGACGGCTTGGAGCCTTCCGGAAATTCGGACGCGAACAGGCTGAGCAAGGCTTCCGCCGTATCCACAGTTTGTAGTGTCGTCTGCATTCGTCGTGCTCTCGACATCGCTTGGGGAAAAGAAAAGGGCCGGACCCCGGGGGAAAGGTCCGGCCCGACTGGCGCGCGAGGGGGGGTGCGCTCAGTCAAACTCGTTGCGTCAGTAGCGGCCGGCCTCCGAGGCTATGATGCCGAGCATTAGGGCGCCGACGCCGAGCGCGATGTACTTGCCGGTATCGTGATGCTTGTGCCGGCGGTAGGCGTAGAAGTCGTGCCGGCCGCCGTCGCGGCCGCGGCCGTAATCTCCGCCGCGGTTCCAGTCGCCGCGGTCGCCGCCGCGGCCATAGTCGCCGCCGCGATCGTTGTGGGATAGCCGCCATCGCGGTGACCGCCGTTCCACGGCTCGGCGTTAGCGGAAGTGGCGATCGGCACCAGCGTGGTGGCGGCGAGCGCCACGGCGGCCGTGAGCGAAGTCAGTTTGCGCTTGATGTTCATTTTTGGTCCCCTACCCGGTAGCTCGGTGTTTGCCGGGCCTCTCCGGCGATGGGACCCATAAAGCGATAGTCGCGCTGAATGCGCTCTGAAGGGTGCGTGCAGCTTGCGTTCAGGTTCCGGCCGCCTCCTGGCCATGCGAGCGCCCTGGAAATGCGGCATTCCGGCGGACATCCGACGGTTGAAGGCCCGGGCCTTGCGTGTTAGACAACCCGCGAACTTGGAGGGGGGCGCCAGGCACGGGTGCTCACGCCCTCCTTTTGTGTGAACAAATTTCCTCAGAGCGGGCAAAGCCTTCGGGCTTATCCCGGGTGCCCTTTGGGCCCTTGGCGGCCGGCCGGCGAGAGCGTTTGACGTGGCAACGGACAATCCAGTGACAGCGGGCGTGGCGGGG
>CAXMLT010000246.1:0-3779 GCA_964194245.1 uncultured Hyphomicrobium sp. | reverse complement strand
GCCGGCGGCGAGATCCAGCTCACCGATGCGATGCTTGCCATGCTGAAGGCCGGCAAGCCGTTCCACGCCGTGCGCTTCGACGGCACCATCTATGACACCGGCACCAAGCTCGGCTTTCTGCTCGCAAACCTCGCTTACGGGCTCGAGCGCCCCGAGCTTGCGCCCGCTCTCAAGGCGGCGATCCGGAAGCTCGTCTAGGAAACCGCTATCGCCGGGCGAAGCGCTAGTGACGGAGGCGCACACCCATCTGCACTTCCTCGACGGTGTAGTTGCCGTTCTCCGACGTCGTGTAGAAGGCCGTGTGCTGGTAGCGGCCGAACAGCACCCACTCGCGCGAGAGGTAGTATTCGAGGCCCGCGGCGCCCGCGGCCTGCTGCTCGGTGAGGTCGCCGCCGACGAAGTCGCGATTGTAGTAGCTGACGCCGGTCGTGCCGATGAGCCGCGTCGAGAAGCTGTGGCGCAAGGCGAGCGCATACTGGCGCTCGAGCACGCCGCCGGTATCGGTCGTCGTCGTTTCTGCCACGTCGGTCGCGGCCGTGAACAGGAGCGCCGTCAACGGGGTGATGCGCCAGGTCAGGTCGGCGTCGAACAACAGCGCGTTGATGTCGACGAGCAGCGGGTTCCCGTAGTCCTGCTGGCCGTAGCCGAGGCTGACCGACCCGTTGAGGATCTGGCTCGTGTTGCCGAACGACAGGCCGAAGCGATAGCGCTCGCCGTTCGAGGTCCGGTTGAGACCGTCGGTGAATGCCGCCGTCGGATAGTCGCGCTGGTTGAACGAGATGTCGGAGAAGAAGAACAGGTCCGGGTTGAACTCCCACCGCGGCCGGATCGCCTCCTCATAGAGCGTGAAGTCGCGATCTGAGTTGCTCTCGGTCTCGCCGTCGACGATGTCGTTGCCGTAGCGCGTACCGATGACGTTGCCGCGCACCTGCACGCTGAGGCGGTTGAACCGCTGGTTGCCGGCGAGGCTCGCGCGGTTGACCACGACGTCGGGGCGCGTGCCGATCGAGGTGGCGTTGATCGCCGAGCGGCTCTCCTGCGCCAGCTCGTGCGACACGTAGGCCTGGATGTTGCTGAAGCGCGTGATGTCGATGCGCGACAGCGCCTCGACGAGGTAGGCGCGGTCGTCCTCCGTCTTGAACTTTTCGTGGTAGCTCAAGTCGCCGGATGCGCGGATCTCGACGGCGTGATTGCTCCAGTTGGAAGCAAGCCGCGCCGACGGCCACAGCTCGAGCGCATAGTCGCCGAGCGCGACGGGCGATGCGAAAACGTTGCTGTTGTAGTCGCCATCGGTCTGCAGCGCGGTGAACAGGAGGAAGCTGCCGATCCGCGTGCCGAGCGGCACGAACGGCTCGGGATTGTAGGCCGTGATGGTGCTGAAGACGGGGTTCGTCTCCTGCGCTTCGAGCAGCAGCGGGTCGAAGCTCGGCGCGATGCCGGCATAGATCGCGAGGTCGCGTGCGTTGCGCATATCGGCGAGCGTCACGTCCTCCCCGGTGGCCAGCGGGCTCGGCGCGTTGAGGTCGATGATGCCCTCGTTCGGCAGGGCGGCCTCCTCGATGACGGTCGGCAGGTCGCCGTCCTGGGGCGGGAGCCGCCGCGCGCGCGCGCGCACCTCGCCGAACTCGTCGGTGTCGCCCTGGTCTTCCCCGTCGGTGATCGGGGCGCCCGCATCCTGGGCTTCCTGGGCCTCCTGCCCCTCGAGATCCCGGGAGACGGCCTGCTGCGGGTCGACGCCGTCCGGGGTATCGGCCGACGTACCGGGCGTGCCCGCGGGCCTGGCATCGGCCGCCCATCCATTGTCGCTGACGCTCTGGTCATCGGGCCCGAGCGCGGGATCGGGCTCGTCAGGTGGTAGCTTGGGCCGGCTGGGGGGCGCCTGAAAGGGCGGATTGCGATCGAGGATTTGCGCCGCTGCGGGTACCGGCGCGAAAGACAGCCCGGCTCCCGTTGCGGCCATGAGCCCCAACCAAAGCCAGATCGATCGCTGACGGCTGGCCACCAAGCGCTCCCATGCGATTACTCGTCACGCGAACGCCTGCACCTCAGCCGACCGTAAGGAGCGTCGGTTAATGGTCTGTTTAGGATGGAGGCCCGCGGCGGTGGGGAACGGCCCGGACGGCTGGACAGGGCTCGGAAATTGTAAGAAACTTCTAACCTTAAGCGTCGCTGGGGCGTCGGGGGACACTGAGCCATGACGGCGGCCAAGCCTCTACAAAAATTCAAGAGCATCGAGGGCGGCAAGCGCTTGAGCCGTCTTCCGGTTGCATCTGCTCTGCGGACGCTCGACCTAGAGTGCGAGGGGCTCAGCCTGCTGCGCGAGGCGCTGTCGACGACCATGGCGCGCGCCTTCGAGGCCGCGCTGCAGAAGATGCGGGGCGCGCGCGGGCGCGTCGTCGTAACCGGCATCGGCAAGAGCGGCCACATCGGCCAGAAGATCGCGGCGACCTTCGCCTCAACCGGCAGGCCCGCATTCTTCGTGCATCCGACGGAAGCCTCCCACGGGGACCTCGGCATGATCACGCCCGACGACGTGCTCTTGGCACTGTCCTGGTCGGGCGAGACGGTCGAATTAAAGCCGCTCATCATCTACTCGCGCCGCCACAAGGTGCCGCTCATCGCCATCACCTCGCGCGCCGAGAGTGCGCTTGGCCAGCATGCCGACATCGTGCTCGAGCTGCCGCGCATCAAGGAAGCCTGCCCGCACGGGCTCGCGCCCACCACCTCCACGACCATGCAGCTCGCGCTCGGCGATTGCCTCGCAATCGCGCTGCTCGAGGCCAAGGGCTTCACCGCCAGCAACTTCAAGGATTTCCATCCGGGCGGCTCGCTCGGCGCCAGCCTGCAGCTCGTGGCCGACGTCATGCACAAGGGCGAGCAGCTGCCGCTCGCGCGCGACACCGAGCTGATGGGCGGCGCGCTCGTCACCATGACGCAGAAGGCGTTCGGCTGTCTCGGCATCGTCGACGCCAAAGGCAAGCTGATCGGCATCGTCACCGACGGCGACCTGCGCCGTCACATGGGCGGCGACCTCGTAAAGGCGCGCACCGCCGACATCATGACGCGGCGGCCGAAGACGGCGACGCCGAAGATGCTCGCCTCCGCGGCGCTCGAGATGATCAACGCCGCGCGCATCACGGCGCTGTTCGTCGTGGACAAGGGCAAGCCCGTCGGCATCGTGCACGTGCACGACCTCCTCCGCGCCGGCGTGGCTTAGCGCTTCCGGAAGAGCATCCTCAAGTCGCGGCGACGGTCAACACCGTTCCCTTGACGCCGACGACGCGCACGCGCTTGCCGACCACCGCCGCGACGCCCTCGGCCGCCCACACGGTATCGGCCGCGCGAACCTTGCCGCGCCCCTCCGCCTCGATCGGCTCCACCACCATGACGACCTGACCGACGAGCTCGGCGCCGCGGCGATTGAGGCTCGGCTCGTCGCTCTTTGCCACCGCCGGACGCGCCCAGGTCCAGTCGACCGCCATGTCGGCGAGGACCAAAAGCGTCCCGGCAGCCACCCAATACCAGCCGGAGCTGTCCGCATCCGTGATCCGGTACACGCCGTAGAGCGCGACCGCGACGCCGGCGACGGGGAGCAACAGGCTCACGACCGCGGCAAACCACAAAATGCCGCTCGGACGCTCGCCTGGCTCAGGAAGCCGCATGCTCCACCAACAGGACACAACCGTTCGTGCCCGTGACGCGGACGCGCGCGCCCAATGGCGCGTCGCTGCCCTGCGCCGACCACACGGTATCGCCGACGCGCACCTTGCCGCGGCCGC
>CAXMLT010000245.1:0-11874 GCA_964194245.1 uncultured Hyphomicrobium sp. | reverse complement strand
CGATTTTTCGCCTTGAGCTTTTTCATGATGTTGCGGACGTGCACCTTCACGGTGCTCTCCTTCATCTCCAGCTCGTAGGCGATAATCTTGTTGGCCTTGCCTTGGCACAACGCCTTGACCACTGCCGCCTGCCGCGCGGTAAACAGTCCGTGCGAGCGCGCCGGAAGCGGCCTGGAGGATGGGTCGGCAGGCGACCGCGGCGGGCCGATGATGCACGCGGCCGGTAGAAACTGACCACCGGCCTTCACGAGCCAAAGCACTTCGATCGCCACATCGAGCTTCATCGCAGTGGAAATGTAGCCACGCGTCCCCGATTGCAGGAAGCTCAGAGCGCTGTGCAGATCCTCGCTGTCGGAGAGGATGACGATTGGAGTCTGCGGCAGCGCCTGCGCGGCGCGACGAAGCGTCTTGCGCGTCTCCTCGCTGTTTGGGTTTCCCGCGATGCTGACAATCACCAGAGATGCCTCGGCACCGCCGCCTTCAAGATACTCGTCGATTGATGCCGCGGCGACGATTTCCAGGCCCGCTCTCTGTTTGAGGGTGCACGTCAGCAGCTCCCGAATGAGGGGGCGTGGCTCTACTACGATAGCGGTAGCCGCAAGTGATTGGGCGTGAGGACGGCGCCGGATGGCGACGGTCTCGGCTACGGGCTTTGATACCGACTTTGGCGCATCGAATTCCTGCCGGCGGTG
This sequence comes from uncultured Hyphomicrobium sp., assembly GCA_964194245.1. Taxonomy (GTDB): domain Bacteria; phylum Pseudomonadota; class Alphaproteobacteria; order Rhizobiales; family Hyphomicrobiaceae; genus Hyphomicrobium_A. The sequence goes on along the minus strand of CAXMLT010000245.1, from coordinate 11,182 downwards.
TGCTGCACTTCTCGACATGGATCAGCTCCCCGCTGAATTCCGGCCGCGTTCTGTTTTGGATTGTGATCTTTGCCGCATCCAAAAACATTCAAAGAATACTAAAAATACTTTGGCCGAATCTAGTCTTCGTCAGCCAAAATGCTTCGTTAATACTAATCGTAAAATTGCGCGGTGATTGCGCGCGTACGGAGACGATGCGCTCGCTGAGTAAATTGCTTCGTCGCCGCCCGATCTATCGTGGGTCGGCAAGGAGCCGCGGCCCGCGGTCACCACCTCAAAATCCGTACACCTACTTCTTTCGGACTAGCGCCTCTCAACCTTTTGTTCAGCATCCTTCCCGCGCGCCCCGCGCGTATGTTGCTCTGCAGCACGTGCAATTGCCGCAAGACCGGCCTCGGGCCTCATCGTTCGCCGGTCCGCAGATGGACTTTCTCGATGTTCGTCAATCCGGTTGATCACTTTTTCAACGCCGCCGGGGCGGCCCCGCCGCCGCCCCTCGATGGCCGCAAAAGCTCTCCCATTGCGCCGGACCTGGTCGCGGAGTTCATTCCGCTGCTGTGCGCTGCTGCGGTCTTCACGGCGGCGCTGCTCGTCCACTTCGCCAATCAGCTATTTGGCACGCACCAGGCGCAAGCACTTTCGGCAACTCTCGGCCTTGCGAGCGTCGCATCCATTGTCACTTACGTGGTGTTCCGGCACGGAAAGCTGATCATGCGCTCCAAATCCGGCGGCGGCACCGTGGACGGACGCGCAGTCTTTTCAGCAATTGCCATTGCAGTGCTCGTGGTTTCATTGCTGCTTGTCCTCCTCGGCGCCGAAGACCGATACAACGCGTTTTTCTTGAGCCTTTGGCTCGGCACGAGCGCCTTGCTGATCTTTGGGGCGGCAAACCTTTATGACCGCCTGATCGCGCGCAAATCGAGATTCGCCCAGCGGGTGGCCATCTATGGCGATGCCAGCCCGGCCGCCGAGGTGGCGAAAATACTGCTCGAGAGCGAGTTAGATAGTTGCGTGGTGGAAATCTTCGGAGATCTTCCCTCCAGCCATCCTTGCGCCTCGCAAGGCCGCATCGACGACCTCGTTGAACGCGCGCGCAGCGGCGGCTGCGACCGCATCATCGTCGCCATGAGTGCGGGCGATCATGAGCGGGCAATCTCCGTCGTGAACCGCCTGAAGGCGGTAGACGTCGACGTGCAACTCTATGCCGGACACGTGCCGGAGTTGTTCAAGGTGCATGGTGCCTTTGCGCAAGGCTCGATGCTCCTCGTCAATGTTCAAAGGCGTCCGCTCGACGCCAACGGCCTCATCATTAAGGCCGCGATGGATTATGTTTTGGGAGCGACTGCGCTCGTCTTGCTGTCGCCGCTCATGGCGGTGATTGCGCTGGCCATCAAGCTCGACAGCGCGGGGCCCGTCTTTTTCGTGCAGGGCCGGACGGGCTATCGCCGGGTCGTCAACGTCATCAAATTCAGAAGCATGACGGTGCTGGAAAACGGTCCCGTTGTGGTCCAGGCCCAGCGTGACGATCCGCGCATAACGCGGGTGGGTCGCTTCTTGCGTCGGACGAGCCTCGATGAGCTGCCACAGCTGTTTAATGTTCTGAGGGGCGAGCTCTCGCTCGTGGGACCGCGGCCCCATGCCGTCGCTCACGACGAGCACTACGCCGCGCTCATCGAAGAGTACGTCAACCGCAGCAAGATCAAACCGGGGATCACGGGATTGGCGCAGGTCAGTGGCCTGCGCAGCGAGACGCGCGATCCGGAGCTCATGCGTCTGCGTGTTAAGCACGACCTCCATTATATCGACCATTGGTCGCCGTGGCTCGATATCAAGATACTCGTGCGCACCGTCGGCGTCGTCTTCTGGGACCGACACGCCTATTGAGCGCGTCGTCCGCGCATCCGAGGCAATATCGACGGTTGCTTACAGGCCCCGCGCACCGGCACCAGAACCGAGGTGGAAAATCCGTGTTACGTCGAAACACAGAATTGGATTCCGTCGCCGAAGCTTCTCACCGGCCGGCACCGATTGATCTCGCGTTCCTGCTGGGGGCGCTGCGCCGTCAGGCGCGGCTCATCGCCCTCGTAGTTGCGGGCGGTCTCATTGCGACGCTGCTGGTGCTCTTTTTGATCACGCCTCGCTATGTGGCGATCGCGAGCATACTCGTCGATACGCAATCCGCGACGCCTTCGGGCAGCCCCGCTTCCGAGGCGAAATCCGATGTGCTTATCGAGAATGAAGTGGAGATTTTGCGGTCTCCACGTATCGCCGCGCGGGTTCTGAGCCAACTGGAGTCTTCGGGCGCCGAGGAGGGCAGCATCCGCTCGAGTTCGTGGTGGTCGAGCTTTTTCGCCTCGAAGCCCGAAGGGGTTCAGATCGCGAACGCCAGCCCCGGCGACGGTCGGCAAGCCACCGACGCGGCGACGATGCCGGCAAATGTTCCGAATAAGATCTCGCTGTCCGCGCTCAACGCGCTGATGCGCTATGCCGACATCCAACGCAAGGGACACAGCTTTGTTGTCGACGTGTCTTACATCGATCCGAGCGGCGAGCGCGCGGCCTCGGTCGCAAATGCGTTCGTAGAAGCGTATTTGGCCGATCAGCTCCAGGCGAAACTCGATGCAGCGCGCGGCGAGAACCAGAGCCTGAAGGCGCGCATCCTCGATGTCCGCAAGGAGATCAATAGTATCGAGCAGCGCCAGCAGGCCTACCGGGCGAGTCAAGGCCTCGTTGAAGTCGGTGGCCTGACCTTGATGCAGAAGGAAATATCCGACTATGCCGAGCAGCTCGCCTCGGCCCGCGCTCGTGCAGCGGAGGCAGTGGCTCGCGTCAACCAGGCGAAAAGCCTTGCCGAAAATCCGCAGCAGCTACTGTCTCTCGACACGGCGCTGCAGTCCACGGTCATCAGCGAATATCGGCGACAGGCGGCCGAGATACAGCGCAGAATTGCCGACAACGTCAGTCGGTACGGCGATCAGCATGCCTCGTCCGTGAGCGCGAAGGCCGAGCTCATCAACCTCAATATCGAGATACAGAACGAAATCAAACGCATCGTAGAGAGCTTACAGCTCTCATCCGAATCCGCTGCGGGTAAAGTGAAGCTGCTGGAGGACGGACTGGCGAAGCTCAAGGAGAACGCGCTCGCCTTCCAGGGCGACCAAACAAAGCTTTCCGAGTTCACGCGCGATCTCGATGTGTCCACCAAGCTCTATGCCACTCTTCTCGCCCGCTATCATGAGACGGGAGCGGAGGCACTCCTGAGGCCAGATGCTCGGGTTTTGTCCTACGCAGGGGCACCTACGCGTCCATCGAGCCCGAAGAAGACCCTGTTGTTGCTGCTCGCAAGCGTAGCGTGGCTTGGGGTAGGTGCCGGACTAGGTCTGATGCGCGAGCTGACGCACCGGCCGTTGCGTTCGCGAACGGAGGTCGAGCGTGCGCTCGGGCTGCCGTGCCTAGCGGAGATCCCTGTTGTCGACCTTACCGTCGATGAAAGCACCGGCGCGTCGGCGCATAACTTATGCACGCCCGTTTACTGGAAGGTGCCCGAGGAGGACGGCGGGCGCTTCAATCAGGCGATCTTCGTCCTGAGGCAGTGGACCCAGAGCAGCAGTGCGCGACAGTCTCGGGTAATTGTCGTCGCCGCGACGCACATAGGCGAAGGGTGCAGCACGATCGCCGCTCAGCTCGCTCGCTACGCAGCGAGCACCGGACTGCGCACCGTTCTCCTAGATGCCGACCTGCGCGCTCGCGGGCTGTCCGATGCCCTTGGCGTCGAGCCTTCGACCTCCTCAGGGGAAAGTGAACCCGGCGCAGCCGCCCAATTTCCTCCGGTCATCCAGCTGCAAGACGGACTGGATTTCTGTGCGGCCCCCGCAAGCAATTGCCGTCCCCTTGACCTGCTGGGCTCGCACGCAATGCCAGCATTTCTCGACCGCCTTCGCGACGACCACGAGCTGATCGTCATCGACACTCCCGCGCTTGCGACCTACGTCGATGCGGCTGCGCTCGTCGAGCACGCCGACGCATTGCTGCTGGTGGTCAAGGCGGCACAAACCGACCAGCAGGACGTGATCGATGCGCTCACGCGCTTGGACGCCGATCCGCAACTGCCGATCGGCGTCGTCCTCAATATGGCCGGCTAGCGATTCAACGGATGAGGCCGCCGGGCGCCAGGCGGGTCGGAGGATCAACTCAGTGCGCGTAGTCCACGTCGTGCGTCAATTCAATCCGGGCATCGGAGGCCTGGAGAACTTCGTCCTTTCGCTCGCCAAGCAGCAGCGCATGGAAGGGGTCAACGCGGAAGTGGTGACGCTCAACCGCTTGTTCTCCAAGCCTTCAACGCGGCTGCTGCGCCACGACAGCGTCGAGGGGGTGCCGGTACACCGCATCGGTTTCTTTGGCTCCTCCCGCTACCCGATCGCGCCGGAAGTCCTCTCTTGCATAGAGCCTTTCGACATCGTGCACGTGCATGGCATCGATTTTTTCTGCGACTTCCTTGCTGCGACGCGCCTTCTGCATCGAAAGCCGCTGGTCCTCTCCACCCACGGTGGCTTCTTTCACACAAAATTTGCGGGCCTTTTAAAGCCAGTGTTCTTCCACACCGTCACGCGGGCGTCCTTGCGGCAATACCGGCGCGTGTTTGCCTGCAGCGCCAACGATGAAGCCATTTTTCGCAGAGTGGCAAAGCGCCGTTTGCGGCGAATCGACAACGGTGTCGACACCAGTAAATTTGCGGCCGCCGCTTCTCGCAGATTCGTGCCGACGCTCGTCTATTTCGGCCGCTTTTCCTCTAATAAGGGTCTCGATCGTCTCATCGACGCCTTCGACGTCCTCCGCGATGAGGTTCCGCGGGCGCGACTGCACATAATGGGCCGTGACTGGGACGACCTGCTGCCCAGCCTAAAGGAGCGCATCGGCGCAGCGCGCCACGGCACAGCGATCACGGTTCATGAGAACCCCACCGACGACGACATCAGGCGCATGATCGCCTCGAGCTCCTTCTTTGTAAGCGCATCGCAATACGAGGGGTTTGGTCTGACGCTCGTGGAGGCGCTAGCCGCGGGGTTGCTTCCGATGGTGAGCCCCATCCCAAGCTTTGCCAGCATCCTCGGCGGCTCCGAAACGGGGGCGCCGATAAAGTTCGAGGACGCCGAGGCCGCCGGCAGGGAGATGGCCACCTTCATAACCGAATCCGCGAAGGGATATGGTGCGCGGCGGAGCGGAGCGATGCAGCTTTCCGCGCGGTATGCGTGGCCAAAGGTTGCTCGCCGCTTCGTGCGCGAATACGAGCACATTCTCGGCTGGCGGGAGCGCGAGATCTGCGGCGTCCGCATCCGTCCGCTGACGCGCACGCGGGCTTTGTCGGAGATAGAGCGCGCGTTGACATCCGGCCAACGACTGAATGTCAGCTTCGCGAACGCGCACACTCTCAACATTGCCAGCGCCAACGATCAATTTCGCGCCGCTTTACAGAGCTTTCTCGTCCTGAACGACGGAGTCGGCGTCGACATTGCCAGCCGATACAAGTTTGGGCGGCCCTTTGCAGCCAATCTCAACGGCACGGACTTCGTTCCCGACTTTCTCGCGTCCACTCACCATCGCTTGCGGGTCTACCTCGTCGGAGCTTCAGATGCCGCCGTCAACAAGGCGGCAGAACGGCTGCGCGCACGCTACCCGCGCCACGTGCTGGTCGGTTGTCGCAACGGCTTCTTTGCCGACCCTGCAGACGCCGAGGAGACCTGCCGCCAGATCCGCGCCGCACACGCCGACTGCGTGCTCGTTGGCATGGGCAATCCGCTGCAAGAGCTCTGGATCGACCAATTTGGCGCCAAGACCGGAGCAAGGCTCCTGTTCGGGGTCGGCGCGCTGTTCGATTTCGAGGCGGGAAGCGTGCGCCGTGCGCCGTCGTGGGTTCGGCGGTTGCGCTGCGAGTGGATCTACCGCTTGTTGCAGGAGCCGCGGCGGCTGGCCCGCCGCTACGTGATCGGCAATCTCGGTTTCCTGTTCCGCGTTGTTGCCGAAGCTCGGCGCGTGCCTGTCTATAACCAGGAGCGCTAACGGCCCGTCACGGGTCGCGCAGCGCCGGCTATCGCGACGGTGCGGCTGTTGAGAGGTAAGGGCGGAGCGCGAGCATCTGTGGCGCATCCCCGGACCGCGGCTCGATAAGGGTGAAATAATCGCTGGGCCACCAGGGACCCGCGGCCCAATACGTCCAGCCCAGATAGATGTCCGGCCGCGAGTGCATGCTGTCCGACATTGCCGCCAGAGCCGCAAGACACACATCGCTTCGTCCCGCCCCGAACTCGCCAATGAATCCGAGCTTGTGGTGATCGCTGAGCCAGCGTGCGAACGGCTGCAGCCGCTCGACGCCGATCGTCTTGCTGACGCAGGAATCGCTCGTGCCGGAGGAGTTGCCATCGAGGTAGAGGTGTGCCTCGAACACCACCTTGTCCAACGGGTCGGAGATGTCGAGCAGCGCCTCGGCATTGGGCTTGCCGTAGGAGCTGTCGTACCACTTGGCCGCCGAACTCCAGGCGTTGCCGGGCACGAGGATGAGGTTCGATGCTCCGGCGGCGCGAATTGCGCCGATTGCGGCATTGGCCGCGATGACCCATGTCTCGGTGGACATGTCGTGCGGCTCATTCATCAATCCGAGCAGCACCCGGTCCTTGCCTTTGAACAGTCGAGCGATACGTCTCCAGACATCGGCAAAGTCGGCGACCTTGACGGTGTCCGACCCGATCAATGAGTCCTCGTAGCGCGCGTAGTTGTGCAGATCGATGACCACCCACGCGCCGAGCTTGAGCAACTGGTCCGTGGCTTCGACGAGACGTGCGGTTTCACCCTCATCCAGCGGGCCGCCCAGCTTTGGCTGCAGACGCTCCCAGAGAAACGACAAGCGGAATGCGTTCATACCGTTTGAGACGAAATAGCTGGGGGAGGTGTAGCCGGGAGCGAAGGGCTCAACGGGGTACACATAGTCTATGCCGTGGCGGCCGCGCCCGCCGCCCTTGACGATGCGCTCGCTGCCAAAGCCCGCGCCCGCCAGGTTCACGCCGGTCAAGAACGGTCGATCGACGGCCGACACCGCTTTCGGCGGCGCCAGAACAGACACGCTTGCGATGGCGGTCAGCCATAAGGCCGGCCGCAGCAGCTTTGCGAACCTGCGTTGATAGCCGCGTTTATGCATCATTCGCCCGGTACTCCCGTGGATCGCATCGGCACCTTCCGCCACCGGGCCGTGGGGCCCCTCGCCAGGAGGCTGCGGCCGGCGCTCAGTAGCGGCTTCTCGAGCCATTTGTGAACCGCAATGCCGACGACAACGCTTGCGCTTAGCGCAACGCCAAACCACAGCAGCGTCCATTGGGGATTATCGACCGGAACGCCCGCCTTCGCCCAAATCACCCGCAACGCGCCGAGCGTGAACAGATGACTGAGGTAGAGAGCATAGGACGCATCGCCCATCAGTTGGAGGAGCGGCGAGGTTGTCGAAACGAGCAGCCTCTCCATGGCGAGGGCCCCGGTAACAATGAGCGCAGCGGGAAGAGCCCACGGCGGTATCTTTCCGAGCTGCAGCATCGGCAGGGCTGGCGAGATCGCGAGGAGCAGTACGCCGGCCGGGAGCAGAATGCCCAGGCCTGAGAGACCTTTTAAACCCATGTCCAAGTAAAGGCGGGCAAGCAGCACGCCGAAGAGAAACTCCAAAAGCCTCAGGTCCGTGTATGACTTCAAGGGCGCGAGGTGAGGGTCGAACAGCAGGCCGGCCACAACGAGAGTCCCAAGTGTCGCGACGAGAAAGAGCAGGAGACGTTCGCGCGCGACCAAGAGACCAACCGCGAACACGAGGTAGAAGAACATTTCGTAGTTGAGGCTCCAGCCCGGCACGAGCACGGGCCAAATCTGATCCGGAAAGGCCGCGCTGTAGGCTGGAACGAACAACAGAGATTGCGCCACGTTCTGCGCGGTCACGGTGGTCGTTGCGAAGAGCCTTGGCGCGACGACAGCGACGGCGACAACGGCGAGCGTCGCGATCCAATACAGGGGCACGATCCTGATGATGCGGCGCTTGAGGAACTCGCCGGACCCGAGCCGCCCATTGGCGTTGCTCAGATATATGACGAAACCGCTGATCACGAAGAAGATGTCGACGCCGGCCTGGCCGAACTCGATGTGTGCGTAGTGTTCGCGCACCGGCGCCAACTGAATGATGCTGTGATGGAATACGACGAGCAGCGCCGCAAGTCCGCGCAGGTAGTGGATGCTTTTCACCTCATTTGGCATGCGCTGCATCCGTCCGGCCGCCGGCGAAGTCGCGCTGGGCCCGCGAACGTGCGCGGTTGCCCCAGCGGTCCCTCGATGAAGCGATGGATTTGGCGGCGGGTACCGCCCCTTCGTCCAGCTGCAACGAGCCGTAGATGAACCAGAGCAGGCCGGCGGTTTTGATGGTGAGAAACGCGGCGCCCACCATCATGAACAGCGAAAGCCACAGAGAGGTCGAATGGTAGTAGCGGATCTGCGCTGGCGTATCCGCGCGGGAGCCGAGGCTAATGTAAGACCAGAGGATGATGACGCCAAAAAGCGACTGGCTGAGGATCAAGTAGGCCAGGCCCGCGTCGGCGGCGGGGCCTAGTAGACCGTTGGAGGCGCCCAGCAGCTCGGATACGTCGAATCTGCCAAAGAGATGGGTCGAAAGCGCGAGCCTGCCACCGAAATTGTCGGCGTCATATTTCAGGCCCGCGCAATAGACCAGGAGCGCAACCGCCAATGTGATCGCGGGAAGATAGAAGAGTGGCAGCGCGCGGGGGAGTTTCGGCGCCACTGTGCAGAGCGCCAATATGATGCCCGACATGATGAGCGCAAGCCGCCCGTCGGTTGCGACGATCATCAGCGCGGTCGCCACCACCAGCCCGATCAAGACGGCGCGGCTGAGACGGTCGTAGCATGCGCAAATGAACGTCCACACGATTATGCAGAAGGTCTCGGATGCGACCGGCTCGAGGAAGATCGACGACATCCGGTGCAGCTCGACGATGTTGAAGAAGCGGCCTTCAGGACGGGTGGCGCTCGCAAAAAGCGGCGAGTCCTTGTTCCAGAAATCGCTCTCCGTGAACCCGCGCGTGTTGATGTAGTAGTCCTGGATCTTGAACACCCACGCGTAGCTCGCCGTGCTGATCGCCTCCAGCAGCATGAACGCTGCGTAGATCGCGACCACCGTGACGATGAGTGTGGGCAGGCCGCGCGGCTTGAAGGTGATGCCGAGAAGGATGAAGGTTGGGATTAGCAGGGCGTCGCGGAGCAGCTTGGGGTCGAAGCCCTGCGTGAGCAGGCCGCGAACAAGCGCGATGACGAAAAGGATGCCGATGAGGACGTACCAGCGCTTCATCTGCGGCTGATAGTTCTGGAACGCGATTGCGTGCGCCGCGAGCACGAACATCATCTCGGCGGCGATAACCATGGATTGCGTGAGCGGAACAAGGTGACCGTTCACGACCGCGAGCACCGCATTGAAGATCACCGCTCCAATGACGATCAGCGCGGGAACCCACTGCCCTCGGAACGTTGCAAACGTCACCGGCCATGCTGCGGCCCGGGGTGCCGGCGCGTCGGCGCTCCGATAGAGCGATGCCCGGAACTCAGCGGGTGCGATTGCTGTGCGCATGCTCACGCGTCTCTTGCAGGAAGTCTTCGAACTCTTCCGCGATACGGGGCAGGCAGTATCTTTCTGCGTGCTGTCTCGCCGCGGCTCCCATCTGCTTCAGCAGCCGTCGGTTCGCTGCAAGCTCGCTGATATGGCTTGCGAGGCTCAAATGGTCGTTGGCATCGAAGCTGAACCCGGTCTTGCCCTCCGCGATGTTCGCGGGGAGTCCTCCTGAGCGGCCAACCAGCGTGGGCACTCCGAAGGACTGCGCTTCAATGCTCACGCGTCCGAACGGCTCCGCCCAAATCGAGGGCACAACGTTCACGTCGATCTGCGGGAAGAAATCATCGGCACGCACCCAGCCGACAAAGCGTGTATTCGCGCTGGGAAAGCTCGTGCGCAGGCGCTGCGTGTAGCCGGGATCGCCGTCACCCGCGATCACGAACTCGACAGTGGCGTCGGCAGCGATCGCCCGGGCCGCCCGGGCAAGCGTTTCAATGCCTTTGTTGGTGCTGTGCAGCCCGATGAAGCCGACGCGCAGGGGAGCCGTGTCTGACAGCACGGTGGCCGTCTGCGGCAGCTCTCGGATCGCGCCCGGGACCACGCGCGTGATCGCATTCCCGAAATGGCCGGCGTTCAGGTGGGTATTGAGGACAGCCTGTGACTCGCCCATGACGCCGTCGACGTACCGCGACATCAGCTTCTTGCCTGGCGATGAGGCAACGCAAGTGGCGCAGCGCTTCTCGCAATTGCGATCGCCGCGAAAGAGCGTGCCGCGCCAGCACATCAGAAAGTAGCTGTAGATCACGTGCGCGACGGGCGTCCGCTCGAGCCGCGCTGCAAGCCAGCTCGCAACGTTTATGTTCTCAATGCTGATGGTGGCGACAACATCGGGTTTGTATTCCCGGATCTCGCGGCGCATGCGCAAAAGCGCGCGCGGATTGAAGTTCTCGAGTGCGTGCCACGCGAGTTTCGCGGCAATGGGGTTGGGCTTCCAGTAGTTCCAGTAGACGTTGGGCGATCTGATCGTCTGGACCTCGATGCCGCCTTCGTCGCGGAAGTCCTCCGCGTCGCCGACGGTCAGCACCCGAACGACGTTGCCGCGATCGGCAAGCCCGCGCGCCAAAAGCTGCGATGACACCGGGCCGCCACCCTTGCCGAGGGGCGGAAAGGCCGCGCAGATGAGAAGAACGCGCATTGCAGATCAGCCTCGGTCAGTCGAAAGCGCGTCCGCTCCGTGCTGCCACGCGTCCGCTAGGAAGGGGATGCCGGTAGCGGTAACAAGTGCGAGGGCAGCGCTCATTGCCCTTCTTTGCCGGTTTCTTTGGCGCTGACGCGCAGCACGTCGCCCGGCTGTAGCCTCGTCGTCTCGGTCGCCGCGATCGTGTGAAGCTCGCCATCGTCCGACTTGCGCAACAGCACGAAGTGGAGCTCGGGGTCCTGCTCATGCGTCAGCAATCCCGCGGGCATGCCCGAGATACGGTTGATGACCCGGTCAGCTACGTTGATGATCTCCCGCTGCTTCTCGAGCTGCTGCTCGATGTC
>CAXMLT010000244.1:0-5356 GCA_964194245.1 uncultured Hyphomicrobium sp. | reverse complement strand
GATCCGGACATGGCCGTCGTGGAGCTCCAGGCGCGGCGCTTTGAACTGCCGCATCAGTTGATGATCATGAGTGGCGATCAGCACCGAGGTGCCGAGACGGTTGAGCTCGATGAAGAGGCGCAGGAGGCGGCGCGCCATTTGCGGGTCGACGTTTCCAGTCGGCTCGTCCGCGAGCAGGAGCTCGGGCTTGCCGATCACGGCGCGCGCGATCGCGGCCCGCTGCTTCTCTCCGCCGGAAAGCACGGACGGATAGGCATGCATACGGTCGCCGAGGCCGACCCACTGCAAGAGATCCGTCACATCCTCCTTGTAATCGTCGAGTCGCTTGCCGACGACGCGCAAGGGAAGCGCGACGTTCTCCCAGGTGGTCAGGTGGTCGAGGAGCCGGAAGTCCTGGAACACGATGCCGATGCGGCGCCTGAGCTGCGCGCGCTTGGAGGTGGAGATGCGACTCACATCCTGGTTGAAAAGGAAGATGTGGCCGCTCGTGGGATGCCGCGACATGAAGAGGAGGCGCAGGAGCGAGGTCTTGCCCGCGCCCGATGGCCCGGTGAGGAAGTGGAATGAGCCAGGCCGCAAGTGAAAGCTGACCTTCGAAAGGACGTCGGGGCCCTGCTCGTAAGCAAGGGCGATGTTCGCCATTCGGATCACGGTTGTCGGCCGGCAATTTTAATCATAAAGGCAGGGTCCCCCGGTACCCTTGCGCATAAAGCGTGACGATCGATCAATCGTTCAGGAATGTGGCGGGTTCGTGTGCGTGAAACGCGCGCCGCCGTACCCCCGGCACGTTATGGCGGCATTGCATGGGAGATGCAATGTCCTGCTATCCTTCGAGACCCACAATGCAGTTAACCGCAATCGGACAGCGGACATGAACGACATGAAGACGGCCGACCCCGAGCTCGAGGTCATATTTCCGGCGGAAGCCATCGCGATTCGCCTCGGCGAGCTCGCGCGCGAGATCGCCAGCGAGAGGGCGGATAGCCTGATGGTGGTCGCCATCCTGAAAGGGAGCTTCGTGTTCGCGGCCGACCTAATCCGCGCGCTGCACGGCGTCGGGCTCGCGCCCGAGGTCGACTTCATGACGCTATCGAGCTACCGCAAGGCGCGCACCTCCGGGGGGCAGGTCTCGATCCTGCGCGACATGGACCTCGACGTGCGCGGGCGCAACGTGCTCATCATCGACGACGTGCTCGATTCGGGGCGCACGCTCGCTTTCGCCAAGGACCTGATCTCGGCCCGTGGCGCGAAGGTGATCAAGACCTGTGTGCTGCTCGACAAGCAGGTGAAGCGGGCCGTGCACGTCGAGCCGGACTATTGCGCCTTCGAATGTCCCGATACGTTCGTCGTCGGCTACGGCATGGACGTCGCACACCGCTACCGGGAACTGCCGTTCGTGGGGCGGGTTGTGCGCGAATAGGTTCACGAGGGGGGAGCAATGGCGCGGATACTGCTGGCTGACGACGATGCGGCGACCCGCGATCTCGTCAAGCGCGCGCTCGAGGGCGATGGGCACACCGTTCAAGTCACCCAGGACGGGAGCGAGGCGCTCGACCGCGTCAAGGGCGCAGGGGCGCAGGCGTTCGACCTGCTGGTCAGCGATGTGGAGATGCCGCTGCTCGACGGGGTGAAGCTCGCCGAGCGCGCCTCGGCCTTGCAGCCGGGCCTGCGCATTCTCCTGATGTCGGGTTTCGCCGAGCAGCTCGAGCGGGCAAAGACGCTTAAAGGCCCCCACGTTGCGGTGATCTCCAAGCCCTTCACGCTCGATCAAGTGCGGGCGACCGTGCGCAAGCTGCTCGGCTAGGCGTTGCTCAGGGCGCGGGGCTCGGAGCCGCGGGCGTCGCCGGCGGAGGCTCCGGCGCTGATGCAGGCGCGGCCGCGGGTGTTTGCGGAGGAGCCGGCGCAGCGGGTGTTGTCGCCGTGGTCGTTGGCACGGCCGGCGGCGCTTCCGGCGGCCGCGTGCAGTTCGCCTTGATGTTTCCGCGAGCCGCTTGCGCTCCTCCAGCGCACGCGAGAACGGATAGAACGTAATCTGCGTCAGCTTGTAGAGCTCGTCGGTGAAGGTCGCGCCGCAGTCGAGCACGAACTGGTGCATCGTCGCCATGCGGCAGGCGTCGAGCAGCGGGGCCGGGTCCTGGCCGGCAAGCTTGGCGTCGTAGGCTTTGGTCAGGCAGCGGTCGACGTCGGCCATCGACGCGACGAGCTCGTCCTCGAACGCCTTGACGAGCGTCGTGAACTTGAGATCGCCCGCCACCTCGCGGATGGCGAACAGGTTCAGCAGGATGTTCTTGTTCCAGTCGACGTAGGCCTCGTCGTAGGCGCGCTTGCGGTACTGGATCTCCTCTGGCAGCGCGTTGCGCCGCAGCGAGGAGACGACCATGCCGGCGCGCGTGCGCCGATCGTAGATGAGGTGCGCGAGCGTCTCGACCGATTTGCGGCGCGACTGCTGGGTGGCGTAGGTTTGCGCGAGCCAGGTGCCGACGCAGGCGGTGACGACGCCATTGAGAACGGCCGAGACGAGCGCGAAGGTGACGAGCTGCCGTCGCGTGAGCCGCGCCGAGCGCAAGAGCCCCATACCATACTTCGACATCGGGTCCCCGTAGCCTGATCCCACGCGTCTGCCCAAATCATCAATTCAGGCAGGCCGTCCCCGGGGCAAGGCAACTACCCTCCTGTGACGCTCATATGGCGGGAGACGGCGGGCTTGCGGGTATGGCGGTCGATGACGAAATCGTGGCCCTTCGGCTTGACGGCGATGGCCCCGTCGATTGCGGCGTGCAGGGCGAGGTCGTTGTCGCTTGCACGCAGCGGCGCGCGCAGATCGACGGCATCCTCCTGGCCGAGACACATGTAGAGCGTGCCCGTGCAGGTGAGGCGGACGCGGTTGCAGCTTTCGCAGAAATTGTGGGTCATCGGCGTGATGAAGCCGAGCCGGCCGCCGCTCTCGCGCACGCGCACGTAGCGGGCCGGCCCGCCGGTGCGATGGTCGATCTCCTCGAGCGTCCAGCGGTCCATGAGCCGCGCGCGCACGATCGACAGCGGCAGATACTGGTCGGTGCGGTCGGCGTCGATCTCGCCCAGCGGCATGGTCTCGATGAAGGTCAGGTCGTAGCCGCGGCCGTGCGCAAAGGCGATGAGGTCGTCGAACTCGTTCTCGTTGGCGCCCTTGAGGGCGACCGTGTTGATCTTGACGGCGAGGCCTGCTGCGTCGGCCGCCGCGAGCCCCTCCATGACGTCGCCGAGATCGCCCCACCGTGTGATGGCGCGGAAACGGTTCGCATCTAGCGTATCGAGCGAGACGTTGACGCGCCCCACGCCGGCAGCCTTCAACGCGCCGGCAAAGCGCTTCAACTGGGTACCGTTGGTCGTGAGCGTCAGCTCCTCCAGCCCGCCACCGTCGAGTTGCCGGCCAAGCGCCTCGAATAGCCACATGATGTTGCGGCGCACGAGCGGCTCGCCGCCAGTGATGCGCAGCTTCTTCACGCCGCGTTGGACAAACGCTGAGCAGAGACGGTTGAGCTCCTCCAGCGAGAGCAGGTCCCGGCGCGGCAGGAACGCCATGTGCTCCGACATGCAGTAGACACACCGGAGGTCGCAGCGGTCGGTGACGGACACCCGCAGGTAGGTGATGTCGCGGCCGTAGCGGTCGCGCAGGCCCTGCCGGGGCAGCATTTCTATCCAATCACCCATCGACGGGTCCTGTTCCTGGTCGAGTTCGAGTTACAGTTCGCAGCGCGGGCAGAGGGACGGCGCAAGCCGGGGCCTGCCGTTAAGCTAGCGACGGCTGACGATGGTTCAAGGCCTTTCGTGTCGGAGGCCTTTGTGAGCCGCCGGCAGGCGTCGGGGAAACGCATGCCGACCGGGTGGCGGGGCGATCATCGCGGGCAGAGGAAGCATTCTTTCTTTGGCCGAACAAGAATCCGGAGACCACGGGACGTAACAAATGCGTGCGCTCGTTGGCCTACTCGCGAGACTCGCGACCCGAGCCGGTGCCGATATCGGGCCGCCGGGGCAGCGTTGGGAGCGCGCCTCATTTGTCGGCACCGCCAACCATCTGGCGCAGGCGGGGCCGTCGGTCCGGCCCGACCGGGCCGGGCGGCTGGTGCCGCTGCCCGAGGAAGCGCCGGGGCCCGATCGTTCGCTCGTGGCGCATTGGGCCCTGCTGGCGGCCGTGGCGCTCGTGGTCCTCATAGTTGCCGCCGGCTACATGCGGCGGCGATGGAAGGCGCACACGCAGGGACGCGGGGCCGCTTTCCGTGGCCGGCGTGGGGACGTGGGCGAGGGCGGTAAGCCCGCTCAAGCGGACTTGAGGCCGGTGCTCGCGATAACGAATGCAGCGACGGCATCGATGTCGTCGAGCGCGAATACCGGCACCGTAGCCGCCTCGACGGCGTGGTCGGTTGCAATGGCGATGACGTGCGAGTCACTTGCCGCGAGCAGCTCCCGCGTCTTCGACGCGAGCCGCCGCACCTCGATCTTCGGAATCGCCGCGCTCTTGAAGCCCTCGACGAGAACGATGTCCGCTGGGCCGAGTTGCCGCGCGATGTCGTCGAGCGCGGGTGCGGGCGTGCGCTGCAGCTCGCCCGCGAGCTCCCATTGCGAGGGTGAGATCACCGCTGTTTGAATGGCGCCAGCCTGTGCGTGCCGTTCGCCGTCGGTGGCGCCGTTGCGTGCGCGCAGCTCGTGATGCGTGTGCTTCACGGTCGCGACCCTCAGCCCGCGCTTTGTGAGTGCCGCGACCAGGCGCTCAATGAGCGTCGTCTTGCCGGAGTTCTTCCAGCCGACAATCCCGATAAGCGGAGGTCCGCTAGCCACGCGCCGACTCCGCCGCGAGAAGAGCGCGCGCTTTCTCCAGATCCACCTGCGTGTTCACGTTGAAGAATGGATCGATCGGCTCGCCGCCGATCTCCACGGACGGGAATTCGACGACGGCGCTGCCCTGCGCCGTGGCGAAGCGATGCACGGCGCGAACGCCCTGGCGCAACGCTTCGGCCAGCGAATCCGACAGCGCGACGCTCCATACGCCGACGACGGGCGTCCATTTGCCGCCGGAGGATGCGATGGCCGAGGAGGCGCCCGCGTCCTCGAGCGCCGCGAGCAGGCGCGCCACGAGATCGTCGGGAATGAAAGGCGTGTCGGCTGCGACGCTGGCGATGAAGCGCGCATCCGGCGTCTCGGCTCTCGCCCATTGAAGACCGGCCTGCAGGCCCGCAAGCGGCCCTTCGTGGCCTTCCAGGGTGTCCGCTACGATGGGCAATCCGAACTGCGCGAAGCGCTTGGAATCGCCGTTGGCGTTGATGACCATGCGCCCAACCTGAGGCCGCAGCCGCTCGGCGATGCGCTTGATCATCGGCTC
>CAXMLT010000243.1:0-7432 GCA_964194245.1 uncultured Hyphomicrobium sp. | reverse complement strand
GCTCGGAGATGTGTATAAAAGACAGGGGGCGCACGCCGATAATACTAACCGCCGCCTGCCTGGCCGCCGCCGGCCTGTTGTGAGCTGAACGCGTGCTCAAGTGCGTTGGTCGAATAGCCGTATTGACCCAGATACTTCAACTGGAAGCGGATCATGAGCGTCTGGCCGTCGATGATGGCGGGGTTGTGATAGAGGTTATCCGTATACGACGCTGTTAGTATGAAGCACTCGTCAGCGTAGCGCGCCTGGATCATGTCGGAGGCCAACTGGTCGGTTTCGATGTCATAGGTAGCGCCGGCCGCAAGGCTCCAGCGGTCAGTGAGCTTTAGGCCGATTGAACCGGTAACCTCCTGCTGAGGGGTAAGGATCCCATTCGCCGCATCGGATGATAGGTACGAGTAGATCGTGGATCCCGTAAAGGGACCGACGGTCAGCTGCGAACCGGCGTCCTCACGCTCCAGGGTGAAGCTGGCCTCGTTGAAGCGCGACTGCGAGATGAGCTGCACGGCCGTGAAGGGTTGGACGTAGGCGCCGAGCACATAATCCGAGCGATCGGTCTGCAGGCCGCTGTCTGGCGTGAATATCGGGTTGCCATTGGCGTCGAGGCCGGGGTCCTTATAAGGATTGACGCCGGCGAGTTGGAAGCTCTCGCCCGCGAGGATACGGGCAGTTCCGCCGTAGTTGGCCTGGAACGTGTACTGCAATCCGACGTTGGCGCGTGTCCCGGTCTCGATGCGGTCGTAGCCGGAGAACTTGTTTATGTCGAACAGGTTCGTGTCGTCGAACACGAGGCTCTTGGCGTCGTCGTCCGGCAGTGCCTTCTGATCGATGGTCGCCTGACGGGCAATGATCTGTCCGATAGGCTCGATGACGTGCGAGCCGTAGCTCCCATTCGCAACCCATGGATAGGAAATGGTTATGCCCGCTAACGCCAGGCCGCGGGCCAGCGACGTGTTCTGCGTGGGGCCCTGGGGATCCTGCGGATCGACGTAGTCGCTCAACGCGTAGATATCGCCGCGAAGTTGCGCGAAGGGCGTATAGGTGAGGCCGATCGGGTCGATGAAACGCTTACGCCAGTCAATCTCGGTTACGAGGCGGTTCACCTGTTCGGTGCCGCCGACGAGTGGCGCGAACGCGGTTGGATTCTGATCGGCAGAGAAGCTCAGCGCGTTGGTGTTCCAGCGGATCTCACCACCAAGCCAAGGGTCGGCCACCACGTAGTTGTAGTCAAGCATAGGGTGGGCATAGGACTTGTTAGCTTGGGCTACCTCGCCATTGGCCAGAAACTGCTGGCTGAGATATTGATCCGCCTCGACACTGAAGTAATTGCGTTCGGAAATACCGTTGAGGAACACTCTGTTGACCACGTCGGTCGCCAGAATGTTGTCGAGCTTGTAGAAGCGGCGGAAGGTGTCGTCAGTCGCGGCAGTTACGTCCCAGCCGAAGTGCCACCAGCTCGCCAGCGTGAAGAGACCTTTCGTCTCAATGCTGCCGCGGAAGCCGGCGTAGTTGTCGGGATCGACGATGGTTGACGGCAGATCGTTGGGGTTCTGATCGATGCCAGCCAGCTTGATATAGTACTGGCCGTTCTCAAGACGGTGCCGCCACTCGCCTTGCCACAGAATGCCCTGCCGGGACATGTAGAGCGGATTGAAGGTGAAATCGTAATTTGGCGCGAGCGCAAAGTAGTAGGGCATGCCAACAATGCTGCCCAGAGTGGATGAGCTTGAGTACTCCGGCGTCAGGAACCCGGACTTGCGTTTCACCGAGGGGTCTGCGTGCTCGAAGTAGGGTGCGTAGAGGACCGGCACGCCGAAGAGCTCGAACTGCGCGTCCTGGTAGGTGATGGTCGCGGCCTGCTGATCGTGGATCACGGTCGCGGCGCTGATGCACCACAAGGGCGGCATGCCGTCGTTGCTTTTGCACGGCGTGAAGCGGCCATTGGTGAACACGGTCGTGTTGCCGCCGCGTCGCACGGCGCGCTCGCCCGCAATACGTGAATCGTCGCTGGTCACGATGCTCAAGGACTGAACGAAACCGTCGCGGAAGTCGTCTGTGAGCACGTAGCGATCAGCGCGGACGATGTTCCCGTTGGGCTCCTTGAGCACCACGTTGCCGACAGCCGTCAACGTGCTGGCGGACTGGTCGTAGACGACCTGGTCGGCGGTGAGGATATAGTTGTTGTAGTAGATCTCCACATTGCCGCGCGCGACGACGCGATTGCCGCCCGTGTCGTAGACGAGCTCGTCGCCCTGCAGGTAGAGCGGCTGCGACTTATCGAGGTTGCGCGAGGGGCCGACCATCGACTGCTTGGGGAAGCCCGTCGACGTCTGGACGCGCGGCGAGAGCGTGCTCGGATCCTGAGCGTGAGCGGTCTGCGCGCCGAACAAAACCGCGGCCGCAAGGCAAGCGAGCACGGCCAAACGCTCCCGGCCAGCTGCCTTCCGGCGCCGGCAAGGAACGCGTGACGATCCGCAACCCTCTTGCGGTGCCCGCGTGTGACGCATCACTCAGCCATCCTCCTGGTGCAACAGCACCGTAGCCGAGACCATTAAGACCAAAACCACAGGCAACCAGATTGCCACCCACGGGGGCGCCAATCCGGCCACGCCGATCTGCCGGGAGACCTCAGATAAAAGGAAGAAGCCAAAACCCCCCACCAGTCCGGCCATAACCATAGTCTGGATGCCTCCAGCGCGGAATGACCCCAACGACACAGTTGCAGCCAAAAGGACCATGGCAGCGCACAGGAGTGGACGAGAGATCAAAGCTTCATATTGAATCCGCAACCGCCCGCTCGAAAGTTTAGCTTTTTCAGCCAGTTCGATCAGCGCGGGCAGCTCCCAGAAGGAAACTGAGAGGAGCGAGCCCAGCGCGTCAGTCACACGTTCCGGTGTAAGGTATGTGGACAAAAGGTAAGTATTGAACTTTTCCGGCTCGCGGCCGAGGCGCACGACCCAGGCATCGCGGATCTCCCAGAAGCCATCACGCAGGTCCGCCCGAGCCCCGTCGACCCGCTCCACGAAGTGGCCGTCCGGGCTGAACACGAAGGCGGAAACGCCGGTGAGCGTAAGCCCCCGGTTGGAGGCTAGCGCGGCGCTGATCACCGACTGGCCGTCGGCCCCGTCCTGGCGCAGCCAAGAGGTGCCAGAGCGTGAGCTTAAGAGATTGGCTTCCTTGCCAAAAGCCTCTGCAAAGAGGCTCTCGGCGGCGGTGCGCCCAGCCGCGGCCAGCGGATTGAACACCAAGGCCGTGAAGGCCCCGACAGCGAGCGCGACGAAGATGCCGGGACGCACGAACTGCCACACGCTCATGCCGCCCGCACGCATGACGACGAGTTCGCTGCGGCGGCTCAATTGCAGGAGCGTGGCGATGCTGCCGACGAGGACGGCAAACGAGATGAGATACTCGGCGTAGGCCGGCAGCCGCAGCAGCGCGATGAACGCGAGCGTCAGCAAGGATACCTCGCCGTATTTGCCCGATTGGCGCAACAGTTCGACGAAGTCGATGAGGAAGATCAGCACGGAACAGAGAATGAACGTGACGACGATGCCCAGCAGGAAGCCGCTGGCGATGTAGCGGCCGAGGGTGCGGGGTCTGCGCATGCGCTGTTAGCTCCGCGCCCCGAAGGCGCGAGCCGGAAGCGCGAACAGCCACCCGAACGGGGCGAAAAGCAATCCGGCCACGGCTTCGATTGCGGCGCTGATCCGACTGTTTGCGAGCGTCCGCCGCCTCCGCTCGAGCTGCCACAGCGGCATAAGGATGGCGAGCAGGGGAAGGCCGTAAAGCAGCGGCACCGCTCCGGGGTTCAGCACGACGACGTTGTTGAGCGCAAGGCCCCCGAGCCGCAGCGTGGCGGCCACCACGAACGCAATCGTAATCTGGCGCACGCTGCTCTGGCGCGTCGAGTGCGCCTGACCAACGGCGGCGAGCGCAATCAGCGCAAACGCGATTGGGTAGAGCGGGTTCGACGATCGCTCATGCAACTCGGCGCGGAACTTGCCCGGCGACTGGATGTAGCCCTGGCTGGTGGCCTCCGGATGGAGGAGCTCGCCCAGGTAGCGCTCGCGCGGCTTCAGGTCGTCGTTGTCGTCGTCGAGCTTCTTCTCGAAACGGTCGAGGTCGACGGCGTACTTGTCGAACGCCACGATCTGCGCCGGCTCGTCCTTGTCGGTGCGCCGCACGATATGGCCTTGGCTCATGATGAGATAGTTCGACGGTGCGCGCTTCACGATGATGCCGCGCTCGGCGAGGTAGGACTGGGTCTGCGCCTTGTCGCGGCTGTCGTGCACGATGAGGCCGAGGAGCTCGCCGTTGAGCGTGCGCTCGCGGATGTGAAAGGTGAGATTGTCCTCGGGGCTGGAAAACTGTCCCGGCTGAATGACCTGCGTAAGGATGTCGGTGCGTACCTGCACGATGTAATCGCGCAGGAGCCGCATGCTCCAGGGCATCGCGAGGTGATTGACGAAGGCGACGCCCAGCGCCACGAGCATCGAAAGGATGATCAGCGGCCGCGCCGCACTCCACACGGTGGCGCCCGAGGCCGTAAGCACGATCAGCTCGCTGTCGCTGTTGAGGCGGTTCAGCGTGTGGATGGCGGCGATCAGCAGCGAGAAGGGGGCAATGATCGCCATCAGGTTCGGGAGCGCAAGCGTGGTCATCTTGACCAGCATCCACACGTCCTGGCCTTGCGAGGTGACGACGTTGAGCTGGCGCAGGGCGAGTGCAATCCAGACGATGGCGGACAGCGACAAGAGGATGATCAGCAGCGCGCCGCCGGCCTGCCGAAAGACGTACCTTTCGAAGATCGTCATCGGATATCCGAAGCGGCAAGATTTGCAGCGCGGCGTGACATCCCCGGTTCGCGCCCCCTGAGCATTGGACTTTCACGCGAGAGTGGCGGAAATTCGGCCCTCTGCCAGCGACTTGCACCTATCCACGCGCCCCTGCGGCCTAAGCGCCATAGCTAAGAACACTACGAGAACAATGGCGGAAGGCATGCCGGTCAAAATCGCGTGCCCACCCTGCGACCTTGCTTGAAACTTTAACCGCGAGCGGTTTAGCTCAAGCCGGACGTCGCCTTTCCCGACGGCAAGAGGTCCGGGGTCTTCCGCGATCGGCTGCGGCAAAAGCGTGGATGTGAGCATCCACGATCGACCCGGCTTGGCCTTCGCGCGGGACGCGCATGACCTGACTGCACACTGCCTGGAGCCCGCACCTATGACCAATAGCCTCGAGATCGTCTTCTCCCCGCTCAGCGCCGACCTGGAAGCAACGAGCCTGCTGCTCGCCGGCGAGGACATGGCGCTCGGGGGCCGAGGCAAGGAGCTCGATCACCGCTCGGGTGGTGCCGTCGCCAAGGCGGCCGAGGCCGCGCAGTTCAAGGGCAAGCGCAAGAGCACCGTCGAGCTGCTGGCGACGCCGCGGATCGGCGTGAGCCGGCTCGTGCTGCTCGGCACGGGCAAAGGGGCAGAGCTCAAGGAGAACGACTGGACGCTGCTCGGCGGCTCGGCCGTTGGCGCGATCTCTGCACGCAAAACGAAAAGTGCCAGCATCATCGCCGAGGCCGTCGATACGGGTTCGACGCGGCCCGAGGCGGTTGCCGCGCTCATCGGCTTCGGCGCGCTGCTGCGCCACTACGAGTTCCGCAAGTATTTGACGAAGCAGAAGCCGGACGACGAGACCGCCGAGCCCGACACGCTGCAGAAGCTCGTCATCCACTGCGAGAATCCCGACAAGGCGCGTGCGGCCTTCGCCCGACACCAGGCGGTCGCCCATGGCGTCGTCATCGCGCGCGACCTCGTCAACGAGCCGGCCAACGCACTGGGGCCGATCGAGTTCGCGGATCGCGTCCGTGAGCTGGAGAAGGTCGGCGTGGAGGTCGAGATCTTCGACGCCGCGGAGATCGAGAAGCTGAAGATGGGTGCGCTGCTGGCGGTGGCGCAGGGAAGCGTGCGCCCCGCGCGCGTTGCAGTCATGCAGTGGCACGGCGCGAAATCGAAGCGGGCCAAGCCGCTCGCCATCGTCGGCAAGGGCGTTGTGTTCGATACGGGCGGCATCTCCATCAAGCCGGCGGCCGGCATGGAGGACATGAAGGGCGACATGGGCGGCGCCGCCTGCGTCGTCGGGCTGATGCATGCGCTGGGCGAGCGCAAAGCGAACGCCAACGTCGTCGGCATCATCGGCCTCGTGGAGAACATGCCGTCGGGATCGGCGACGCGGCCGGGCGACATCGTCAAGGCCTACTCGGGCCAGACCGTCGAGATCCTCAACACGGACGCGGAGGGGCGGCTCGTCCTCGCCGACCTCATCTCCTACGTGCAGGAACGCTTCAAGCCGCGGCTCATCATCGATCTCGCGACGCTCACCGGCGCCATCATGGTCGCGCTTGGCAAGGAGTACGCCGGCCTCTTCGTCAACGATGACAAGCTCGCGCACGATCTGCTCGAGGCGTCCTCGACGACGGGGGAGAAGGTGTGGCGCATGCCGCTCGACAAGGCCTACGACAAGATGATCGAGTCCAAGAATGCCGACATCAAGAACATCGGCGGGCGCTGGGCGGGCGCGTGCACGGCGGCGGCATTCCTCAAGTATTTCGTCAAGGACACGCCCTGGGCCCACATCGATCTTGCCGGCACCGCGATGGATGCGCCGAAGTCGGAGATCAACCCGAGCTGGGGTTCGGGCTGGGGCGTGCGGCTGCTCGACCGCTTCATCGCCGACAAGCATGAGCGCGCCGAGAAGTAGCTTCTTATTGCTCAGAGCTGCAAAAGTTAACTAATGGATTTATAAGTCGTAAATATCATTATTTTCCATAATATATATTATGCGAATGAGATTTGAGCTCGCTCAGGCCGAGGGTGAAGTCGGCGCAGCCGAGGTTCTCACCCGCCAGCGCCGCAGCGCTACGACAACCCAGACTATCTCCACGGCGCCGAACGGCCATGCACCCTGGAGAAAGCCGTAGAGCGATGCGAGCGCGCAGGTCGCCGCAAAGCCTAAGATGTAGTTTGGGCTGCGGTCCTCGAGCGCATAGCACACGAGCATGGCGATGACGGCGAAGAGGCCGAAGAGCGTCAGCGCGTCCAACGGCATCCCTCCCCTCTCGGCTTCACAGCAGTGCGTCCTCGGTCCGACGCACGCCGGCCGCGATCAGCGAGGCATAGAGCGCGCTCACGAACCCCGACAGCACATTGACGCTGACGAGGATCCCGACGAGGCGCGCGAGTTTCTCATCCAGCACCACGCTCAACACCGTTACGATGAAATCGTCGAACGCCTGCTTGATCTGGAAGATCAGCTCGCTCACCTGCTCGATTGAGGGATGCGTCGGCACCTTGAAAATGATCTCCCAGCCGATGTCGGCGACGCTGACGGCCGGCAGCAGGTGGGCCGCGCTGAGCAGGGCCAGCCCCGCCGAGAACAGGAGGCC
>CAXMLT010000242.1:0-2755 GCA_964194245.1 uncultured Hyphomicrobium sp. | reverse complement strand
GGGATCAGCTCCACGTCCGACACCGCCTTGTCGAGGATGATGCGGTTGATCGCGGCCATGTCCTCGGCGACGAGGTCCATGAGCGGCTTTAGGTTTTCCGCCGGGCTGCGTGCGCCCTCGAGTGGTATGACTTGGCCCAAGGAGTTTGCCTAAGGAGGTTTTTGCGACGCTTATTCGTTGACGGTGCTATAGCGTTGCTCGGCGCGGAACTCTAACCACAGATTGCCTCCGCCGCACGAGCACTTTCGGACAATGTCCCATGCGTGAACTCGTCACCAGTAACGACCCGGTGCTCCTCAACTATCTGCAGGTTCTGCTCAAGGACGCCGGCATCGAGGTGAGCGTGTTCGACGGCAACATGAGCGCAGTGCAGGGCACGCTCTCGGCCGTCCCGCAGCGACTGGCGGTGGCCGAGGATGATTGGGCGCAGGCGCGCCGCCTGCTCGACGAGGCCGGGCTCGGCAAATGGATCGTGCAGTGAACGAGACGACAGCGCTTGCAGGCAACGCGCCGACGGACGACGCGTTCCTTGGCGGCGCCCTGCAAATTCGCCAGCCACTCTCCGGCTATCGCGCCGGGCTCGACGCCGTCATGCTCGCCGCCGCCGTTCCCGCCGAGGGGCCGGCGCGCGTACTGGATGTTGGCGCTGGCGTGGGGACCGCGGGGCTATGCCTTGCCCGGCGCGTCGCCTCGGTTCGCGTTGCGCTGTTTGAGCGGGAAGGGGCGCTGGTGCGCCTTGCCGCGGAGAACGTGTCGCGCAACGGCCTCGGTGACCGCGTGCGCGTGATCGAGGGCGACATCGGCCTTTCTGCCGCATCTGCGCAGAGCCTCGGGCTCGAGCCGGAAAGTTTCGATCACGTCATCGCAAACCCGCCATTCCACGACGCCGACGGCGGCACGCTCGCACCCGATCCGCTCAAGGCGGCGGCGCACGCCATGCCCGACGACGGCCTCGATCGTTGGGCGCGCTTCATGGCCCGTATGGCCGTGCCGGGCGGCTGCGCGACAGTGATCCACAAGGCCGAGGCGCTCTCCCGCTTGCTCGCCGCTTTCGACGGGCGCTTTGGGGGGCTGCACGTCCTGCCCCTCTATCCGTGCGCAGGGGCTGCGGCGCACCGCATCATCGTGCAGGGGCGCAAGGGCAGCCGGGCGCCGCTCACGCTGCTTGCGGGCCTGGTGCTGCATGACGACGAGGGCGCTTTCACGCCGCAGGCGCAAGCCATTCTGCGTGGAGGCGCTGCGCTGCCTTTGGTTGCGAACCGCTGACCCGCGCAACGGCAACGCCCGCGCCGCGGTCTAGCCCTCGCGCGCGCGTTGCCGTAAATGTCTCGGCCTGACGCCCGCGCCCGGGTTATCTGCCGCGCGGCTCTATCCCGGAATGTTTGCTGAAGCGAGGTTGGCACGCATGTGGTTTTTCAACCGTGGTCCCGTCGTTCCCGTGCTGCGCTTCGACGGTCCGATCGGCCACGTCACGCCGTTGCGGCCGGGGCTCGCGATCTCGTCTTGCGCGACCGCGATCGAGCGCGCCTTCGAGCTGTCGAAGGTGCCCTCGGTTGCCGTGGTCATCAACTCGCCGGGCGGCTCGGCCGTGCAGTCGAGCCTCATTTTCCGCCGCATCCGCCAGTTCGCCGAGGAGAAGCGCAAGACGGTGCACGTATTCTGCGAGGACGTGGCCGCATCGGGGGGCTACTACCTCGCCGTGGCGGGCGATGAGATCTACGCCGATGCCGCCTCGATTGTCGGGTCGATCGGTGTAATTTTCGCGGGCTTCGGCTTCGTCGACGCGATCGAGAAGCTTGGCATCACGAGGCGCGTCTATACCGCCGGCGCCGACAAGGGCTCGCTCGACTCCTTCCGCCCCGAGCGCGCCGACGACGTGGAGCACCTGAAATCGTTGCAGCAGGACGTGCACGACGTCTTCATCGGCGTCGTCAAGGAAAGGCGCGCAGGGCGCCTCAAAGGAGCCGATCAGGAGCTGTTCTCCGGCGCCTTCTGGTCGGCCACAAAGGCACTCGAGCTCGGCCTCATCGATGGCTTCAGCGACGTGCGCACCAAGATGCGCGAGCTCTACGGCGACAAGGTGCGGCTGAAGGTCGTGCCGTTCGACCGCGGAGGCCTGCTGTCGCGCTTGCGACGCGCGCCGTCGGCGTTTGGTTACGACGATTTAACGCGCGGACGTCTTGCGTTCGCCGAAGATCTGATATCCGCTGTGGAGGCTCGCGCGTTATGGTCCCGCTACGGGTTGTGACGCCTCGGCGCATCGGGGCGCCGACGCGACTAAGACCACGGGCCGCGCGTTAGAAGGGAGTGTCGTCCATGCCGCAAGTCGTGGCCGCGGTGCTCATCGGAGCCGGCATAGCCGCCGGCTTCAAATGGATTGCGAGGGAGATGGCGCGTGCTGTCGACGATGCGCGCGGCGCGCACGACGACCGGCCGACGCGCAACGTGGCGGCGGCGCCCAAGGATCTCGGCAGGCTCGAGTGGGACCCCGAGAGCGGCGTCTACCGGCCAGCCGGTAAGCGCTCAGCCTGAAATCCGATTGTTGGACGATCAGCGCTTGGGCGCGTGCTCGCTCAGGAGCGAGCGCAGCATGCCCACGACGCGCGAAGCGGGGCCGCTTGCGTTCGAGCAGCACTGGACGCTGATGCGGGCGCCCTCGAACAGCAGAAATACCTCATCCGCCAGGAGCTCCGGGTCGGCGTAATCGGCGTCGCGGAACAGCCCCACGAGCCGCTCGCGCTTGCGCGTCTTGTAG
>CAXMLT010000241.1:0-3353 GCA_964194245.1 uncultured Hyphomicrobium sp. | reverse complement strand
GTTGTTCATGCGCGGGAAGGCCATGTCCGGCGCACCGATCTGCAGCGGTACGATCCAGTTGCCGAAGCCGCCGATCATTGCCGGCATGACCATGAAGAACACCATGATCAGGCCGTGGCCCGTGACGAACACGTTGTACATGTGGCCGTCGGCGAAATACTGGAGCCCCGGCTCCTGCAGCTCGAGCCGCATCGCGACCGAGAGAGCGCCACCGATGAGGCCGCCGATGATCGCGAAAATAAGGTACATCGTCCCGATGTCCTTATGGTTCGTCGAGAACAGCCACCGCCCGAGGCCATAGGGCGTGTGCTCGTGAGCGTGATCCGTGTCTGTCGTGCTACCCATTGTTCGTTCGCCTTGTCAGCCAGATTTGGTTTGTCTTGTTGCCGGGTTGGTCCCGGTTGGCGATGTCGCGCGCCCGACGGTCGCTTGCTCGTTGTTTGGGCCCCGTTACTGAGCCTTATTACCGTCGACGGCCGCGACCTTGTTCACGCCGGCTTGCTCGAGCGCAGCCTGATGCACGATGCCCTTGGCCTTTTCCTGGAGCTGGCGCTTCAGCTTGAGCTTTTCCTTGCGCTTCTCCTTGTCCTGCTCGGCGGCAGCGTCCTTGCCGGCGGCCTCGGCCGCCTTCATGGCGTCGGACCAGGCAGCGAACGTCTCTTCCTTCACGACGCGCACGGCGATCGGCATGCGCGAGTGATCCTTGCCGCACAGCTCCGAACACTGGCCGTAGAAGATGCCCTCGATCGTCGGCTTGAACCACGTCGTGGTGATGCGGCCGGGCACGGCATCGACCTTCGAGCCGAAGGAGGGAATGGTCCAGTCGTGGATCACGCCGTCTGGTGCGGAGGTGATCAGCACGTTGACGACCTTGTTGACCGGCACGAGAACCTCGTTGTCAACGGCAAGGTTGCGCGGAGCGGGGATGTGCTGGTCGATGAGCGCTTGCCGATCCTCGTCATCGAGGATGCGCGTCTCGAAGGAGAAGCCGAGCTCGGGATAGCCATGCTCCCAGTACCAGGTGTAGCCGGTGGCTTTGAGTGTGAGATCGGCCTTGGGGTAGCTGTACTGCAGATGCAGGAGCCGGAACGAGGGAATGGCGATCGCGACGAGAATGAGGATGGGTATGACCGTCCAGGCGACCTCAAGGATGGTGTTGTGGGTGACGGTGGAAGGCGTCGGGGTGGCGCGCTCGTTGAAGCGGAACAGCACGTACACCATTAGCAAAGCTACGAACACCGCGATGGCGACGATGATGATGTTGACGAAGTCGTACATCCGGTGGATTTCCTCCGCGACCGGTGTCGCGGCACCTTGGAGACCCATTTCACCCGGGGAAGGTTGGCCCATTCCAGCCCATGCGGCGGAGGTGGCCAAAAGCAAAAGCGCAAATGCTCCGGCGGGCGCCGAGCAAAGCAGTCGTCTCAACATTCTTCCGCTCCCAGTACTGCTCGGCTCGTTGGCCGAGACCTCCCCAACCGATGGGCCCGCGCGCTTTTTGTTATTGGGCTATTGACGGCATCGAGTGCCGTCGCGCGACTTCCCCCTCAACCCTAACGCAAGACGCAGCTTCCCTTAGTGCCTAAGAAGCACAATCGCCTTCCTCCGCTCAAGTCAAGCATTATGCGGCATTTCCACGCGTTGTAAGTCAGCGAAAATGCGAGCCCGCATCGGCTCTTGCGCGCGGCCGTTTCCGTACCGACTTTCGCCCGATTCCGGTAAGACCAAGGGGTCACACCGCGAGGTCCCTCCAAGCAACCCTCCCGCGCGCTCGAGGGTCGCAGCCGCTCGCAACACCAAATCCTCTAGGAGCATGGCGTGCAGATGAGACCTCGAGCCCCGGCAGCACGGCGCGCCTGTTGCAGTG
The DNA here is from genome assembly GCA_964194245.1 of uncultured Hyphomicrobium sp. Classification (GTDB taxonomy): domain Bacteria; phylum Pseudomonadota; class Alphaproteobacteria; order Rhizobiales; family Hyphomicrobiaceae; genus Hyphomicrobium_A. The sequence goes on along the minus strand of CAXMLT010000241.1, from coordinate 1,486 downwards.
CACACTTCCGACAAGCGCGGCCCTCGCGATCGCTGCGGACGCTTCTCCTTCTCTCGGCGCTCTTGCTCGCCGGCTCGGTCGAGCCCTCGAGCGCGCAGGAGGGAACCGTCAAATCTCAGCACGGCGCCTGGCAGGTCGTGTGTAAGGATCCGCCGCCCGGCGCCAAGAACGGCGTCTGCGCGCTCGTGCAGAGCGTCACCGCGGAAGACCGCGACAACATCGGGCTGACCGTCTACTTCCAGCGGTTCTCGAACGGCACGCGCGTGCTGCGCGTCTTTGCTCCGCTCGGCATCCTGCTGCCGCCGGGACTCGGTCTCAAAATCGACGACAAGGATGTGGGGCATGCGCCGTTCCAGCGCTGCCATACGTTCGCATGCTATGCACAGGTGGTGGTCGACGACCCGCTGGTGGAGCAGCTCAAGACCGGCAAGACGGCGATCTTCATCATCTTCCAGACGGAGGAGGCGGGCATCGGCATTCCGATTTCGCTTGCTGGCTTCAAAGAGGCGCTCGACGACCTCAAATAGGCTTCCTCGCGTTGCGCTTTCAGAAGGCCTTCGGCGGGACGCGCATCAAGACGCACAAAAGCGGCGTGCGAAGCGCACGCGCAAATGAAACATCGTTATAGCGGCGGCACCGCGAAGGCTCAGGCGGCCTTGCGGTCACGGTTGCGCGAGCTGCGCTGCTCCTCGGGCTCCGAGAATGAGATGTAGTCGCGTCCGCTCGTCGTATCGTCGCCAAGCGCGAGGTGAGGAAGCGCAAACGACGACAGCGCTTCGGTGACGCGGCCCATGCTTGCCGTGTAGTCCTCATAGGCCGTGCGCCAGAAGCGTACCTGCTCGTTGACGAAATCCTGCGGCGTGCGGCACTGCGCGAGCCGGTTGGGGATTTCGAGGTAGGCCTGGGCGCGGCGGTTCAGGTGCCCCATGCACTCGAGCTGCGCGCGCGCGAAGCCCTTGGTGAAGGGGTCGTAGGCTTGGCCGAAGGCCTCGAGCCCGCTGAAGTACATATTGAAAATGCTATGGATAGGGGTCTTGCCGTTCGCCTGAGCACGTGATGTGGCAGCAACCATTGCACGTCTCCCTGAAGTTGGACGGCCGGTTGCAGCGGCGGGGGAGCCGGGGCTGGGTGGCCGTCTCCGTTGAGGGTATGGAACCCTATGATTAAAATACTAGCACCGGATACGGCCCCAACAATGACGTCGTCGTTCACGAATGCACAACTATATGCGTGCGGAACGGTCCTTTTTCGCATTCCGACTTTGACGGCCCGACCGAATTGACGGTCGCTTCAATATCGGTTGCAGCTCGGTAATTTTTTCTATCTTAGATGGCACCATGCGTTGCTGATGCACGTATTCCTTGACTTCGCATCCGCCTTTACTGTCAGAGTGGAGAACTCGCGCGCTGAACGCGAAGTTGTTGTATATTTGTTCTTTGTTTGTACATGCCGGGGGAGGCAACCGCAGCTGGGTGCTGTCCTAACT
>CAXMLT010000240.1:0-2784 GCA_964194245.1 uncultured Hyphomicrobium sp. | reverse complement strand
TTCGACCGCATCGTCTCGGTCGGCATGTTCGAGCACGTCGGCGTCCACCACTACGGCGAGTTCTTCGCCAAGGTGAACGATCTCCTTACCGACGACGGCGTCATGCTGCTGCACTCGATCGGCCACATGAGCCCGCCCGGCACCGCGTCACCGTGGCTCCGGAAGTACATCTTCCCAGGTGCCTACTCGCCGGCGCTGTCGGAGGTGTTCACCGCTGTGGAGCAGAACAGCCTCTGGGTCACGGACCTGGAATTCCTGCGCCTCCACTATGCGAAGACGCTCGCGCAATGGGAGAAGCGCTTCCAGGCCAACCGGGCTGAGGTCGCCCGCATGTATGACGAACGCTTCTGCCGTATGTGGGAGTTCTATTTGATCAGCGCGGAGATGATGTTCCGCACCGGCAGCCAGCTCGTCTTCCACATGCAGCTCGCCAAGAAGCGCGATGCCGCGCCCATCATCCGCGATTACATCATCGACACGCAGCGACAGTACCTGGCGCTCGAGCGCGAACGGCTGGCGGCAGCGCCGAGATGACGGCTAGGCCAAAAGCGAACTAGGCAGCCGCGTCAGGGCGACCCCGGAGGCGCGCGGTGACGGCATCCAGGTCGAGGCAGGTTTGGGCTTCGACCTTCATCGGGTCGCCGGCCGGCCCCATCATTTCCTCCTCTATCAGCTCATGAAGGTACACGCCTTCGATGGGGTCGAATTCGCCCTTCCACGGCGCGCCGTCGATCGCGCGCATCGTCTTCTCATATCCGGCGCTCCAGCGCCGGCGAATGCCGGAAGGACTGAAGTCGACGTCCTTCGTTTGGTCCTCGTCGTCGTGGCCGGGCCACAAGAGCCTTACGACGTGCATGCGCGTAAGGCATCCGTAGGCCGTCAGGACGCGCACGGCCTCGCATCGGCGAACATCTTCGGGCAGCAGCCCAGCGAGCTCGCGAATGATGTGGCGCAGCCGGTGGATCTGCGCCTGACGTGCGATGTGGGTGGCGACGCGGCTGGAATACTGAATGTCCTTCTGCCGGTGCAGCACCTCCCCGATGGTCTCTGGCTCCGGGCCAACGGGGTTCCACAGGTGCACGGCGAAGACCAGCGAGTCGATGCGCGGGGCCTCGTCGAAGACGACTTCCGTCGGCGTGTTGGAAAGGATGCCGCCGTCCCAATACAGCTCGCCATCGATGCGCACGGCCGGGAACGCCGGCGGTAGCGCGCCCGACGCCAGGATGTGCTTGATGGAAAGCTCCTCGGTGCGGCTATCGAAATAGCGCATGCGACTGGTGCGAACATGCGCGGCGCCCACGGTGAGGCGCGGCCGGTTGCGGGCGACGAGCGAGAGATCGATCAGGTCGTTGAGCGTCGTCTCCAGCGGTGCGGTCGAATAGAATCCGGCGTTGTCGGCGCCGAGCCGTACGTGCGGGCCGAGGAAGGCAGGTGGATTGGGGCTGAAGAAGCCCGGCAGCCCCGCGGTGAGCGTCGTCAGGTACGACGCCGACTGCATGAAGCGGGGCCATGCCGACCACTCGTGCCAAATCGATTTGTGGGCCATGCGTTGCCAGAACTCACGCAGCGCCGGCACTCGGTTCTCGCGCTCGTTACCGGCGATCAGCGCGGCGTTGATGGCGCCGATCGACGTGCCGATCATCCAGTCGGGCTCGATGCCGGCCTCGTGCAGCGCCTCGTAGACACCGGCCTGGTAGGCGCCGAGCGCGCCTCCGCCCTGCAGCACTACGACGATGCGCCCATGCCCGTCGATTGCGTAGGGCAGCTTCGTCCCGTTGGCGGTCTGCGCGCCGCTAAGGTCCGTCTCGTCTTTCATGACCTAACTCCTCCCTTTGGTGGACGAGGCCTCACGGCTTCCGTGCGGCGACGCTCGCCGTGATCGAGCCGATGACCTCCGAGGCCATTTTGAATTGCGCGGCTCGGTTCGTGATGTTGTGCCGGTGGGCAATCCAGGCGAAGTCCGTGTAGGCGACCCATACCTGCCCCGCGTCGTCGCGGGTGACGAGCAGGCGCACAGGCCAATCGAGCCCCGCGTTCGGATTGGCGGTGAGGAACGTGATGCCGAGCGGCGGATTGCCGAATACGAGCAGCTTCGAAGGGTTGAGCTTCAGTCCTGCATCGGCGCCGAGTTGAGCCTGGTCGACGAGCATGAAGAACTTGATGCTTTTCCCTTCGATATCGGCCTTTAGGCGCTTTACGGTCTCGTCGACGTCGTATGTGCTCTTGACCCGCACGATCCCGTCGTCGGTGGTCTTTGCTGTAGCCATGTTGGGCCAGTGGCCAGAGGTGAGTGCGACCGCGGCTACGGCGACTAGTCCGGCTAGTATGGTCGACCGATAGAACATTGTGCGTCTCCTCAGTGAGCATCATTCGCTGTCGCGATCCATTACCCACCATGCGGAAACAACCGTCACTGCAGAAATAGCGATTGGCTTCAATGTTCATAGACGCCGACTATCGGTTTACAGCTCGTTTCATGCTTTGCAGCTATGGAAACTAAACCCAATCGATATTTCAGCGCGCGCCGTCCTCTCCGTAGGTTTCTGGTCAGCCGCTCACACAAGTGACGGTGCCCAAAACAAAGGAGACCTACGATGACCAAGTCGTTCGCAGCGCTCGCTATCGCTCTGCTCGCGACGGCAGCCCCGGCCCTCGCCGCCAAGACCGACTGCGACGCCGGCTTCAAGAGCCACATGAGCAAGATGTCGATCTACGTCGACAAGATGAGCGGCTATGATCTCGCCGACGCCGTCCGCAAGCCGCTCGACGCCTACAACTCCTGCA
>CAXMLT010000239.1:0-3449 GCA_964194245.1 uncultured Hyphomicrobium sp. | reverse complement strand
ATCGGCTCCGATCACGACAAGACCACGCCGGTGACCGAGCAGCGAAAGACCGACCTTGCGAAGTCGGACAAGTCGAAGTCCAGCAATGAGAACTCGACCATCGCCAGCGTGGCCTCGAGCGCGACCGCGAATGCGGACCCGGTGAAGGGTCAGCTCAGCAAGAGGGTCGATACCGACGCGTCCGGAAAGACGGTTGCGACCTGCAAGCGGTATTTCCCCACCGTGGGCCAAACCATAACGGTTCCGTGCGACCAATAACCAGGCTTTGATCCGGCGCGAGGCGGCTTGCCGCCTCGCTACGCGTGCGTCCGCGAACCCTCAGCGCCGGCGCCCGCGATACTCGGTCGGGCGTTACGCCGAACGCCTCCCTGAAGCGGTGCGAGAAGTGCGATGCGCTGGAGAAGCCCCAGGCATACGCAATATCGGCGATCGTCCGGTGAGCTTGCGCCGGGGCTTCCAACGCCACTCGGCATTTTTCCAAGCGCCGGCTCAAGATGTAGCGCTCCAGCGACGTGCCCTCGCGCGCGAGCAACGCGTTGGCGCGACGGACGCTGAAGCTCGCCGCTGCTGCGGCCCGCGTCGGCGCGAGCGAAGGATCGAACAACCGGCTCTCGATCGCCGCCTTGAGGCTGAGGAGCGCCACGGCTCCCCGCGGAGGAGAGGTGCAGGTTGCCGGCACGCAGGTCCTGTGAGACGGCGAGAGCCACGAGGTCGAGGGCCTGCTCGGCCATGGTGCGCTCGCACCACGGCTCCATAGCGCCGGCGCGAGACGCCAGACCTTTCAGGAATTCCGCCGCCAGACCGGTCAATGGCCTTCCGGCTGCAAGAGCTCTTGCCGTGTAGGCAGCGGTGCTGCCGAGTCGCGCCTCGAGCGCCTTGCGCGGAATCTTGAGCACGAGCTGCGCGGTGCCGGCATGAACGTCGAGCGTGTAGGGCCTGCGCGTGTCGTAAAGCGCGAAATCTCCGGGTCCCAGAGGAGCCTGCCGCCCGTCCTGCGTCAGCACGGAAGAGCCGGCCATCTGCACGCTGAGAAGGACCGCATCCCCGCTCGACCGCGCGATGCCCTGCGGGGTCCGACGCACCTCGCACGGATCGCTCTCCACCACCGAGAGCCCGAGGTCGGCAAAAGGCCCTGAACGGATCTTGGCGCGGAACGCGCGCCGGCGCGGGGTGTCGCACTCGAGATCGACGAAAGCCCGGCAGGCGACCTCGCGCCAATAGTCGAGCCGGTCGCGGGGATGCACGTCGGTCGTCGCGAAGGTCACGTCCATGATCGGGCTCCCGATGCCCGGTCACGCTACATTTTTCGCCCGATCACGCAAGCGAGCTGGCACGGCATGCGCTAACTGTCGTGGGCGGGGGCCTGGCACCAGTGCGTCCAAATATCAAAGTCTCGGGGAGTGGAAAGCGGTGAGCAGCAATCTCTTCGTGCTGGTGGGCGCGCTGTGCCTGTTCGTGGCGCTGGTGCAGGCGTGGCTGCTCGTCGCCGTCTTCTCGTCGGACGCGAGCCCGGTCTCGCGGCTCATTCCGGGGCGCCAGGACCGCTCAAGTCGCACATCGACTATCTGATGATGGCGCAGTTCCTGTTCATCTTCTTTATGCTGGGCAAGACCCTCGCAGTCGCCTTGCCGGGGTGGGTCCTCGCCAGCGCCTGCATCGGCGCGTTTTTCAATCCGTCCGCCTTCTTTGTCCGCGCGGTCAAGCCTTCCTACCTCAAGCAGCCGGCGTTGCCGTTCACGTTGATGATCACGGTGAGCTGCATCCTGACGACGCTGGGCTTTGCCGCCACGGCGTGGCTCTTTGCTGCGGCCGTCGCCTGGCCGGCGCCTTAGTTCGCGGACATCAGTTCGTCATGCTGAGATTTTTCAGCACGCCGACGAACCGCTCCACATCCTCGGCGCTCAGATTGGGAGGCGGCATGCTGGTGCCGCTCGCAAACGCGTTCGGGTTGGACAGGAACTGCTTCAGGGTAGCTTCCGTCCAAATCCCATCCTTGTTTCGAAGCGAAGCACTGTAGCGATAGGTGTCCGAGCCGATCTTGCGGGAGAAGAGGTTGGTCAGCGAGGGCGCCGCGTCGCCGACTTTGGTGCGCCCGAGATGGTGGCAGAACATGCAGGACGATGCCAGCCGGTCATCCAGCGCCTTCGGCAGCCGGTCATTGGAAGCCAACCGCTGCTGGTCTTTGGAGAGGAACAGGACTTCAGCGTCGTCGGTCCAGAGCGCGATCGTCCCGTCGGCGAGCTCTGCGATGTCGCGCAGTCTTTGCCCGATCCAGATCGGCTCGGAATAAACCACTCGGTCCTTGTCCAGCCGCAGGCGATAGAGCGATTGGCCCTTCAAAGAGGAGACCAGAAAATCGTCATCCCATCTTTGGTCGAAGCCTTTGACCTCGATGAGATTCGAGGCGGCGATCGAGGGCACCCAGGCAAAGACCGGGGGCTGATAGCCGTCGTAGCTCCCGACGATGCCGTGATCATTCCATCGGTAGGTGCCGTAGTTCGTGCCGAGGGTCACGTCCGGCCAGCCGCCGTTCGAGCCCTCGGTTGCACGGTTCAGCGTGTCGCCGCCGGCCGGCCCGTGATCGGTCGACCAAAGCTCGCCGCCCGCCGACAACATGAGGCCCTGCGGATTGCGATGGCCGACGCTCACGACGTGGAATGCCTTCGATTCCGGATCGATCTCCAGAATCTTGCCGAACGACGAATGCGGATCCTGGGCCAGGCTCCGATCCTCGATGTTATAGACCCCGACCGAGAGATAGATCTTCCCGCTTGGGGAGACGGCGAGCCTCCCGCCGCTCGCATCATTGGGAGGCACCGGCTCGGGCTCGGTTGAGAAAACCGTGGTCCATTGACCGGTCGGCTGCAAAGTGGCGTCGTCGATGCCGATCGTCGAGACAGCCAATCGGGTTGTTCTATCTTTCGTGTCGAACAACTCGTGCGAGACGACGAGAAGCTTGCGCTCGCTGAGATACTTGATGCTGTAGGCCCTGAAGACCTGCGAGTTTGCGGTGTTCCCGGCTCGCAGATATTCCTCGATGCCGTTTGGCAGCGGCGGGAATGCGAGCTTCCGCACCTCCCCCGATTTTTGGCATTCGTAGATGTTGCCGAGCCGATCGACGATGAGCAGCTCGTTGTTGATCGCGACGATTGCGCCTCCGATCTTCGGCACAGGGAAATAATCGCTCAGTCGCACGCCGGTTATGTCGAGGGGCAGAAGAACCGTGTCGATGCTTTTATCGAGCGGAACCGCCACCGCATCGCTTACGTACTGCCTCGCGAGAAAGTCCCGGACTTCGCGGTCGCCGGTGAACAGAGCGCCGAGCCGGCTGTACGCGCCCGCTTCAATTCGGTGAGTCCCGATGCCGATTGAGAAGGCGCAAGCCGCGACGGCGGCAAGCAGAAGCAGGGATCTGAATGAGGACATGTGGACCTGTCTCTTATACACAT
>CAXMLT010000238.1:0-2013 GCA_964194245.1 uncultured Hyphomicrobium sp. | reverse complement strand
ACATGTGCATGGAGCCGCCCTTGCCCCTAGAGCAGCCGCCGCGCCGCCCCGTGAGCTCGGCCATGACGCGGCTCGGGTCCATGCCGACGGCGAGGGTGTGGCCGTGGTCGCGATAGGCGGTGATGACCTGATCGCCGTCCTTGGCGGCCATCTGCATGCCGACGACGACGGCTTCCTGTCCGATGTAGAGATGGCAGAAGCCGCCGATGTGGCCCATGCCGTAGAGCTGGCCGGCCTTCTCCTCGAAGCGGCGGATCAGCAGCATCGAGCGATAGGCGCTGAGATCCTCCTCACGCGTGAAGGGACGCGTCGCCGGCGGCTTCGTCGCGGCAGGCGCGGTGCCGGAACGGCTGCGGGACGCTTTGGCGGGAGACATCGGGGATCCTCGGATGCGGGCGGCGAGCGTGCGCTACCGATACGAGGGGGACCCTACAGAAGGCAATACGGGAAAACCAGAACGACGGCCGCATCGCAGCCGCTTTGCGCCAGCATACCGCTAGCGCCGGATCACGACCTGATCGCGTGGATCGACGAAGCCCAGGACTTCGCGCGCGATTTCTTCGACGATGTCGGGGTCGGGTTTGTCCGGCGTCAACAGGGCGACGTCGCGCTCCAGGTTGGCGCGCACAGCCTCGAGGCTTTTGATCTCGAACTCCAACAATGCTGACCGCTCGGTCAGCGCGGATCGCACCTCGAGGCCGTGCCGGCCATATATTGCATGATAGGCGAAGTAGGCCGTAAACCCCAGGCAGAGAAGCAACACCGTAGCCTGCCGAGGCCTCGAGCGCCGATCATGATTTGGCTGACGCAGCACTATGGGTACGCTGCACAATACTGGTGGACACGTGTGTTATGCCACGCGCACCTTAATCGCAGGTAAAGCGCTGTGCCACGTGCTGGCGCCCCGGCTCGGGCGCTCCGATGAAGCCGTGCGAAAAGATCCTTCAGCATCATGAGTATCCGCGGAAGATCGCGGCCGCCTACCGGGCCGTAGCGGCATCGCAATTATTTTTTTTGCTAGGGCGTCGCTCTAAGCGCTCGCGCGGATGACGCTCTTGCCGGCATAGCGCGCCACGCCGCCCAGCTCCTCCTCGATGCGGATGAGTTGGTTGTACTTCGCGAGCCGGTCGGAGCGGCACAGCGAGCCCGTCTTGATCTGGCCCGCGTTGGTGGCGACCGCGAGGTCGGCGATGGTTGCGTCCTCGGTCTCGCCCGAGCGGTGCGAGATGACGGCCGTGTAGCCCGCGTTCTGCGCCATGGAGACGGCATCCAGCGTCTCCGACAGCGATCCGATCTGGTTGACTTTGACCAGGATCGAGTTGGCAATGCCGCGGTCGATGCCCTGCGAGAGACGCTCGGTGTTGGTGACGAAGAGATCGTCGCCGACAAGCTGGCAGCGCGCGCCGATCGCCTCGGTGAGCGCCTTCCAACCGGCCCAGTCGTCCTCCGACATCCCATCCTCGATGGAAATGATGGGGTAGCGGCGAACGAGATCTTCCAGATATTTCACCATGCCGGAGGCATCGAGCGACTTGCCCTCGCCCGCGAGCTGGTACTTGCCGTCCTTGAAGAATTCCGTCGCCGCGCAGTCGAGCGCCAGCACGACGTCGGAGCCCGGCTTGTAGCCGGCGGCCTCGATCGCCTTCATGATGAAGCCCAGCGCCGCGTCCGCCGACTTGAGGTTCGGCGCAAATCCGCCCTCGTCGCCGACGCTGGTGCTGAGCCCGGCGTCCTTCAGCGACTTCTTGAGCGTGTGGAAGATCTCCGCGCCCATGCGCATGGCGTCCGCGCCCGTCGCCGCAGCGACCGGCATGATCATGAACTCCTGGATGTCGATCGGGTTGTCGGCATGCACGCCGCCGTTGACGATGTTCATCATCGGCACCGGCAGCAGGTGCGCAGACGTACCGCCGATATAGCGGTAGAGCGGCAGGCCGCTCGCGATTGCCGCAGCCTTGGCGGTCGCGAGCGAAACGCCCAGAATAGCGTTGGCGCCGAGCCGGCTCTTGTTCT
>CAXMLT010000237.1:0-3960 GCA_964194245.1 uncultured Hyphomicrobium sp. | reverse complement strand
GTGTAGCGGCGGGCGATGCTGCCGAGTTCTCTGGCGAACGGCTGTTCGGCGTGGCGGCGTTTGACCGGGTGGTGATCTCCTACGCGCTGTCGATGATCCCGCCGTGGCGCACGGCCCTGCAGCGCGCGGTCGATGCGGTCGCTCCCGGCGGGCGCCTGCACGTCGTCGACTTTGGCGAGCAGGCGAAGCTGCCGGGCTGGTTCAGGAGCGGCTTGCGCGCCTGGCTCGCCAAGTTCTCGGTCGAGCCGCGCGCCGCGCTTCAAGCCGAGCTTGCAACGCTCGCGGGGCGTTCGGGGATGCAGCTCCGCTGCGAGCATCTCTACGGCGGCTACGCCACCTACGCTGTGCTTGAGAAGCCGCGCGGACCGGCGGGGGTCGGTGTCAGTGGCCCGTCAGCCATTTGAGACCGAAGAAGCTCGGCACGATGACGCCGCCTGCCCAGAGAAAAGCGGACGAGATGTTGGCGATCTGAAACGGGATCTGCCGCATGGAGTACATGCCCGCGATCACCGGAATGACGGCGCGGATGGGCCCGAAGAAATGGCCGAGGAACACGCCGAACACACCGTACTTCTCGAAGAAGTCCTCGCCACGTCGCATCATCTGGGGGTAGGCGCGGAATGGCCAGTAGGTGTTGATCGAGTCCTTGAAGTAGAGGCCGATCCAATAGGACACCGAGTAGCCGAGCGCCCCGCCAACGCCGGCAGCGAGCACGATCGGCCACACGTCGATGTCGCTGGCGCCGAGCAGGCCGCCGATGGTGACGAGGATCACCGTCGCCGGCACCACGAGCGAGACGAAGGCGAGGCTCTCGCCGAAGGCCAACGCGAAGGCGACGGGTGCCGCCCAGGCTTGATGCGCCTGGACGAAGGCGACTACCGTGTTGACGAAATCGTGCATGGGATCGGCTGGTCTTTCCAAAGCTTTGCGGATGTCGTGCCAGTCATGTGCGGAGGCATTATGTGGCCCGGCCGGCCGGGCAATGGAAGGGCATTGTTCGAAGGTGTTTTTCTGCGCTGCACCAAGCTTTGGATTCGGGGCCTTGGGTTCAGGCCTTCTTGCACCGTCGCTTGATCTCGGCGCCGAGCTCGCGGGAAACCTCACTCGCCAACATGATGCCGCGGGATTTCTGCGCCGGTGTCAGGTTGACGCCCTCCGGCCCACGCAAGACCCCAGGCGCCCGGTCCGCCTCGTCGCGCCCGCGCGCAAGCTCATCGCAAGTCAATTCCTTCTTCTTGCTCTTGAGCGCAAACAGGCGCACGCCTGAAGCGTAGGCTTCCGGCGGCGGGTGCGCCGCGATCCAGGCGCGATCCTTGTCGTCGACAAGATAGCGGAGAGTCTTCTGGCGGCGATCGACGCAGTCGGGTGAATCGTCGACGCAGGTCAGCCCCGAGCTCGGCCCAGCCGCATCGGGACCCCCGCATGCGGGGAGCGCCAGAGGTGCGATGACAAGGAGGAAAGAAGGCAGGATCCGGCGTCGGCGGCGGTCGAAAAGCATCATCGTTCCCTTGTCGGCGCGCAGCAACAGCCCGTAGAAGGCCAGCGTGGCGGCGTCAAGGCGAAATGAGCCACGATGGCCTTGCTTCAGGAGAGGAGTGACCATGGCGCACGCAATCCGCATCCATGCCCACGGGGGACCGGAGGCGCTGCAGTGGGACGAGGTCGCGGTCGGCGATCCGGGGCCCGGCGAGGTGCGCCTGCGCCAAAGTGCGGTGGGCCTCAACTACATAGATACCTATCATCGCACCGGCCACTACAAGGTTCCGAGCCTGCCGGCGGTGATCGGCATGGAGGGCGCCGGCACGGTGGAGGCGGTCGGCTCCGGCGTCACTGACTTGAAGCCAGGCGACCGTGTGGCGTACGCGACGGTACTCGGCAGCTATGCGGAGGAGCGGCTGATCGCTGCCGACCGCCTCGTCAAGCTGCCGCCCGGCATCGACGAGAAGACCGCCGCCGCGATGATGCTGCAGGGCATGACCGTGCGCTACCTGCTGCGCGAGACCTACCCATGCACGGACAAGACGGTGATGCTGTTCCACGCAGCCGCGGGCGGCGTCGGCCTCATCGCCTGCCAATGGGCGCGCGCGATCGGCGCGACCATGATCGGCACGGTCGGCTCGGAGGAGAAGGCGCGGCTCGCCAAGGAGCATGGCTGCACGCATGTCATCAACTATCGGACCGAGGACTTTGTCGCGCGTGTGAAGGAGATCACGCAGGGCGAGGGCTGCGATGTCGTTTACGATTCGGTCGGCAAGGACACGTTCCCCTCCTCGCTCGACTGCCTCAAGCCCAAGGGGATGTGGGTGAGCTTCGGCAGCTCCTCGGGCCCGGTGCCGCCGTTCGAGATCGCGGTCCTCTCGGCCAAGGGCTCGCTCTATGCGACGCGGCCGACGCTCATGACCTACACCGCGCGCCGCGCCGATCTCCTCGCCAATGCAGCCGATCTATTCGACATGGTGCAGAAGGGCGCGGTCAAGATCGTGGTCAACCACACCTATCCGCTGCGCGAGGCCGCCGCCGCGCACCGCGATCTCGAGGCACGCAAGACGACCGGCTCGGTTGTGCTGGTCCCGTGACGCAGAGCTTTCGTCCTATGGTTAGCCCGCGGTAACCCTGACCGTGAAGGCGCGGTTGCGGCGTGCTTTGAAGCGGATCGATTGCGCCACTTTGATGCGGATGCACGCCGCGATCTTCATTCCCGGATGGCAATCGCACCCCTAGCATCGGCCCGCCGGTTTACCAGTTCTCATCGGCTCGCTGACATTGTCGTTACCTGCTGCTCGAGGGAGCAGCGAAAAAATGGGGCGGCAGCGGCACCACTGACCAGCGCCTCCGCGGCAACCAAGGTGCGCAACGGGAAGCGTAATGGCACGACTTGATCTGATCTCGCATGGCGAGGACTTTGCCCCTCACGGCGGCACGCCCGACGCCTTGTTCGAACTCGGCCTCAACTACTGCGCGGGCCGCGACGTCGACCTCGACCTCGTCCAGGCGCACAAGTGGTTCAACCTCGCAGCCCTGCGCGGCAACGAGGATGCGAAGCGCCATCGGCTCGAGATCGCCAAGGAGATGTCGCGGGACGATATCTCGCGCGCCCAGAAGCTCGCGCGCGAATGGATCGCGACGCACTGAGCTGGCGGCTCGCCGCCTAGCAGTCTCCAAAGAACGAGCTGAGGCATTTCCACGTCTTTGACGCGGCGTGCCCGATCGCCTTGCCGGTCTTGTCTACGGTGTTGGTTACGGCCTCGCCTGCCTTCTTGAGGCCTTCGCCAGTATCGTTGGCGGTCTTGGAGGCAATTCCGCCGACCGTATCGGGAGCCTGTTGCGGAGGACCCGGCGGAGGTGGAGTGCCCGGGGCGCCTTCGGTCAGGGCAGGCGGCGCGCCGGGAGCTGTCGGAAGGGGCGGCGGAGCGGTCTCGGGCGGCACCGCCACCTGCGGAGTCGTCTCGGCCAGGGGCGGCGTGTTCGCCTCGCCGGGCGGAAACATTACGGTCCTCAGCTTCCCTTCGCACGGCTCCGTGGTCGTGCGGCTGACGCTGCAGCTTGCATGACCGCCGCTCTGGGCAAGCTGCGTGATGCACAACATCTGGCCGCGCGAGGACCGCGCCGCTACGCTCGCGTCTCCGCCGATGACGCAGTGGTACTTAGCGTCGGGCCCCGTGCAGGTCACGCAATAGTCCTGCGCGAACGCGCCGGAGGGCAGCGCGGCGAGGAGCAGAGCGGTGAATAGCGTGCTGATTGTCGGTGCGCGCATTCCGCAGCCATCAGCGATTGTTGCTTCTTGGTCCCGAGCCCTGGACGATGCGGTCCGCTGGCGCCCCCGTCAAGGGTGCCGTCATGGGGCGTCATGTCTCGCCGCCGTGGCCCAAGTTGCGGCCCCAGGCTGCGGCCCATGCCGCGCGGGGTGCGGCTTGCCATCGCCGATTCCCGCCTCTATTAGGGCTGTCTCTTATACACATC
>CAXMLT010000236.1:0-2922 GCA_964194245.1 uncultured Hyphomicrobium sp. | reverse complement strand
TGTCGCTCTTCATCGGTAGTGCCCCCCGTCTAGCCGAAAGACATCATCTGCGGTGCCGGCTTCCCTCCCGGCACCACGCGCGAAAGCGCTCTCGACGCCCAACCCCTCCCCCCGGGGTTGGGCGTTTTTTCATGCCTTCCCGACTTAAATTTACCTAAATGGCCCTGCTCGCCGATCGAGCCTAATGGACCGGAGCGGGAAACAACGCCACCGGCCGCGAAAGCTGCGGCAGCGCGCCCGGTACGGCAGCCTGCGCGCGTCCCAGCGAGGCGTCGACCTGGCGCAATTCCTCGGCCATGCGCATGAGCCGCATCGCGATGTTGTGGATGAGTGTTTCGGCAATCGAGGGATCTTCGAGCATCTGAGCGTGAAGCTCATCGCGCGTCACCTGCAGGGCGCGTACTTCTCCGCGCGCCACTACGGTCGAGCTGTGCGTGGTCTCGATCAGCATCGACGCCTCGCCGATGAGCGAGCCGGGGGCGACGGGTTCGATGCGCGCGTAAAGCTCCGGACCGGAGACACGCGCGGCCTCGCCCGAGACGATCAGGATCGCCGCATCGCCTTCGGCATTCTCCTCGATTATAACGCTGCCGGGATGATAGATCGCGCGTTGCGCCCTGGCGCCGATCTCGCGGATCTGTGCCGGCGTGAGGCCTTCAAAGATCGGGAGCCGCGCAAGCGCGTCGATAATGGTATCGGCTGCCATCGTTTGACTCTTTCCCAGCATATGCCCGCGCAACGCGAGCTATACCGGGAGGGTCGGATGATTCGCCAACCCGGGTCCAGTGGCAGGTCGCCCGCTGTCAAGATGATGTGGATCGCGCGGCGCTTTCGCTGGCGAATCGTCAGGGAACGAGCTTGTAGCCGCCGGTTTCGGTGACGAGGAGCTCGGCGCTCGATGGGTCCTTCTCGATCTTCTGGCGCAGCCGGTAGATGTGCGTCTCGAGCGTGTGCGTGGTGACGCCGGCATTGTAGCCCCACACCTCGTGCAGAAGCGTCTCGCGCGAGACGACCTTGTCGCCGGAGCGATAGAGATACTTGAGGATCGAGGTTTCCTTCTCGGTCAAGCGGATCTTCGCGCCCCTCTCGTCGAGCAGAAGCTTAGACGCCGGCTTGAACGTATAGGGCCCGATCGCAAAGACCGCATCCTCGCTTTGCTCGTGCTGACGTAGCTGCGCGCGTATGCGGGCGAGCAGCACCGCGAACTTGAACGGCTTCGTGATGTAGTCGTTGGCGCCGGCGTCGAGACCGAGGATCTGGTCGGCGTCCGAAACATTCCCCGTCAGCATGACGATCGGGGTTTTGAAGCCGCCCTTGCGCAGGAGCCGCACGGCCTCACGGCCATCCATGTCGGGAAGCGAAACGTCGTACACGAGCAGGTCGAAATGATCGGCCTTCGCCAGCTCCATTCCCTTCGACGCGGTGCCGGCCGTCAGCACTTCGAATTCGTCGTGGAGAACGAGCTGATCTTTAAGGGTCTCGCGAAGCTCCTCATCGTCGTCCACGATGAGAATCCTGCGGGCAGTCGTCATGCTGGATGGCTCCGGTAGAGACAGGGCCCAAGCCGGCCGGTATGAGCCTTGGTCGGTGGCATCTTCTTGTGGGATGCGAATAGCACGGTCGCCGGGAAGCTCCAATGAAGTCACGACGCAATGGTCCACAGGCGGGCGCGCAACTCATCGTGAGGGCCCTTGCGGCCGGCGCGCAGCGAGGAATCCTGGCCTCTGGGGCCTTGCGTTTTCCCTGTGCGCTGGGCCGGACCGGGCGGCGGGTGGGCAAGCGCGAGGGAGATGGGGCAACGCCCGTCGGCCGCTTTGCGCTGCGCGAGGTTTTCTATCGTGGCGACCGGCTCATGCGGCCGCGGACGCGGCTCCCGATCGCCGCGCTCGGTCGGTGCGACGGCTGGTGCGACGATCCCGCGGACCGGAACTACAATCGGCGCGTGCGCCACCTCTATCCGACGAGCGCCGAGCACCTCTGGCGGCACGATCATCTCTACGATGTCATCGTCGTCCTCGGCTACAACGAGACCCCGCGCGTCAAAGGCCGTGGCAGCGCGATCTTCATGCACGTCGCCGGCCCCGGCATGAAGCCCACGGAGGGTTGCATCGCGCTTTCGCGCGGTCACCTACTGCGGCTCATCGAGTGCGCGCGCCGTGGGGCGACGATAACCATCCTGCCCTAGCGGCCGCCTTGAGGTGGGCCGGAACAAAAAAACGGCCCGGAGGCACGAGGCGACCGGGCCGAGTTTGGAGCACGCCTAGGGGAAGGCGCACGCTCGGGAGCTTGTGAGGAGCGACCGGGGTTGATCCCCGGCCGCCTCGTTGACCTATTGGACCGTCTCGCCGTGCAGCGCGAGATCCAGACCTTCCACTTCGGCCGCTTCGGAGACGCGGACGCCGATGGTGAGGCGCAGCAGCACCATGAGCACGAAGGACACCGCGCCGCTCCAGATCAGGGTGGCCATCACGCCGTAGGCCTGGATCGGAAGCTGGGCGAAGTTGCCCTCGAGCACGCCGGCCGTACCGCCGATCGCCTGCACCGCGAACACGCCCGTCAGGAGCGCGCCGATGATGCCGCCGATGCAGTGTACGCCGAACACGTCGAGGCTGTCGTCGTAACCAAGGAGCCGCTTCAGGCCGGTGGCAGAGATGTAGCAGCCGACGCCCGCAGCCGCGCCGATGACAAGGGCACCCTTGACATCGACGAAGCCAGAAGCCGGTGTGATCGCCACGAGACCGGCAACTGCGCCGGAAGCGATGCCGAGCACGCTCGGTTTGCCGTGCACCAGCCACTCCGCGAACATCCACGCAAGCGCCGCCGTAGCGGTGGCGACCTGCGTGACCGTCATGGCCATGCCGGCCGAGCCGTTGGCGGCGACAGCCGAACCGGCATTGAAGCCGAACCAGCCGACCCACAGCA
>CAXMLT010000235.1:0-8286 GCA_964194245.1 uncultured Hyphomicrobium sp. | reverse complement strand
TGTGTATAAGAGACAGCCCTCAGCCTTTACCCTCCGCGCGACTTGCTCCGGGTGTCGCTTGCACCCCGCTCGCCGCGGTTCCAGACTGATTGCGATGTGATGACAAAGCACTACCAGTCCCGCTGGCTATTATCCGCTGTTCTCGTGGCGGGCATGCTTCTCCCGGCGTCCGGGCCGGCAGGCGCCGCCGCCGGCCCCGGTACGACGCTGGACACGATCCGGGCGCGCGGGAACGTCCTGTGCGGGATCAGCGAGCCGGAGCCGGGCTTTTCCGAGATCAACGAAGCGCGGGTGCGGTCGGGGCTGGACGTGGAGTTCTGCACCGCGCTCGCTGCCGCCGTGTTCGGCTCCAAGGACGCTGTGAAGTACTGGCCGTTGTCCCCCAACGACCGTTTCAAGGCGCTGCAGTCGGGCGACGTCGATGTACTCTCCCGCGGCGCGACCTGGACCTTGAGCCGCGACACCGAGCTCGGGGCCCGCTTTGCCGGCGTTCTCTACTATGACGGACAGGGCTTCCTGACGCGGCGCGGCAACGCGGTCGCGAGCGTGCTGGAGCTGTCGGGCGCTTCCATCTGCGCGCTTCCAGGTCCGATGGGCGAGCAGGGGGTTGCGGATTTCTTCAATGCGCAGCGGATGCGCTACCAGATTGTGACGCAGGCGCATTGGGATGATGTGGTCAAGGCCTACGCGGCGGGTGACTGCACGGTGCTGTCGGGCGACGTCTCGATGCTGGCGGTTGCGCGCGCGAAGATGAAGCAGCCGGCCGATCACATGATCCTGCCCGAGCTCATCACCAAGGAGCCGGCCGGACCTGCCGTGCGCCAGGACGACGCGCAATGGTTCGCGGTGGTGCGCTGGACGCTGATGGCGCTCATCGAGGCGGAGGAGCTCGGCATCACCAGCGCCAACGTCGATGCCATGCGCGCCTCAAATGCGCCCGAGGTGCGCCGCTTCCTTGGCCTAGAGGCGAACCTCGGACAGGCGCTCGGATTGCCGCGCGACTGGGCCTACCAGGTCGTCAAGAACGTCGGCAACTACGGCGAGATCTTCGACCGCACGCTGGGCGCCAAATCCAACTTGAAGATCGCGCGCGGTCTCAACAACCTATGGACCAAGGGCGGTCTGATGTATGCGATGCCGTTCCGGTGAGGCGCATGCCTTTGTCCGAGGCTAGGTCATAGAGCAGAGGTTGCCCGGATGAAGGAGCTGCTCGCGCCGCAGATCGGCCTCGCCGTGGCGCTTGCGGGGCTTGCGGCCCTGGTGCTCCTGGTACTCTTGTTCGCGAGCGCGTGGCGTCGCAGCGCGCGCAAGCAACAGCCCGTTGCACGACCCGCGACCGCGCCGGCGCCTGCGGCGCCAACGCCGAAGGTGAAGATCGACCCGGCGGTCCTGCTCGCGGCTGTGCACGAAGCCGAGACGGCGGGCCAGCGTGACCGCCTGCCTGGACTCTATCTCTCGCTCGCGCACTGCCGTCTCGAGGCCGGCGATAACGCGGACGCCGAGGAGCTCTTGCGCAAGTGCATCCTTGGCGCCGGAGCCGCTCGCCACAAGGCCACGCATGCCAAGGCGCGCCTCGCGCTCGGCGATCTCGCGCACGTTGGCGGCGATCCGACCACCGCGTGCGAGCACTGGCAGATTGCGCGCGCGCTGTTCCATGAATTGAAGCAGCCAGCCGACCATGCAGAGGCCGAGCAGCGCATGCTGCGCAATGGCTGCCCGACCGATTGGGTGCTTACCGACTTTTGAGGGAGGGGGCCGTGCGCTCAGCGCATCAGCACCTCGACCTGCGTTGCCTCGCCGTCGGCAACCGTAAAGTCGCGCTTGAACGCGCGCGTGCCGGACTTGGCGATGACCGTATAGCTGCCGGGTGCGATGATGTGAGTGGGCAACGCGCCGACGCTGCGTTTGACGACCTCGCCATCGGCCGTCTGCACCGTCCACTGCGTATCGGGCAGCGCCTCGCCGCCCTCGCGGGCGACGAGCTTGAAGGTCACGCGTGCGGCCGAGTGCGAGACGGTGGCCTCCGACAGCTTGCCGGCCTCGACCGTCACGTCCGCCTCGACCTGCGCATTGGCATCGCCGTAGGTCGACACGATGCGGTAGATGCCAGCGTTGAGCCGGATGACGACGTCAGGCTTCACGGCACCGACGACCTTGGTGCGGTTGTCGGACTGATCGCGCTCACCGGAATAGATGTCGTAGCTGACGGCGTTGGCAGCGGGCGCGGCGCCGTCGACCAGCACCTTGACGCGAAGGCCGCCAGCGTTGAGCACGAACCTCTCGCTCATAGTTGCGCCGGGGGCGACCGTGATCTTGCGCGTGACGTCGGCGCGCCCGAAGGCGGCATTGACGATGTAATCGCCGGGCTTGAGGCTGACCGTCGGGCTCGCGTCGCTCTTGGTCATCAACAGCTTCGTCTCGTTCTTCTTGCCGGGTATCGGCTGGTAGATCCGCCACGCCAGGCCCTGGTCGATGCGCTGGCCGTCGACAGTCAGCAGCGCGACGAGATTGACCTGGGCGGGCACGTTCGATTCCGGTGCCGCTTCGCCCGCGGTTCGTGGAACGACGGTCGTGTTGGCCGGCACCGTGACGGTTGCGGGCAGGTCGCCCGGCCCCGCTTCCTCGCTCGACGGCGGCAATCCTCCGCGCAGGGTGACCCCGGGCTGCAATTGGCCTTGGTCCTGGGCGAGTGCCGCTAAGGGAAGCGCCAACGCCAGCAGGAACGCCGGCGCAGAGCGCGCGATTCCGTGCACGAGGCGGTTCAAGGGTAGTGCCATCACGGGTTGGTCCAAAGCTTCACTCGGCCGGTGATACGCTTTTACCCAACACGGACAACGAGAATGTTCGAAATATGGCTGACGGCGCGCGATCAACCGCCGACGTCGAATGTCCGCGTCTCCCCGGCCTTCAATTCGAAGGCGCTGCGCAGCTGCTTGTCGCGCGTCTCCGAGGTCACGATGTAGCGGCCGGGCGCGAGCAGCGCCGTCGGCTGCGGCTCGCTGGAGCGCAGGACGAACTGCTTCTTGTCGTCGCGCACCTCCCAGAACACGTCGCCCGCGCTCGCTGCCTGCTCGCTGGCAAGGCGCAGCGTGACGCGCCCCGCGTCGAGCTTGAAGGCGATCTTCTGCGCCTGCCCGGCCGTCAGCGTCACCTCGGCGGCGGCGCGCACATTCGTTGCCCCGAGTGCGGCCTCGACGCGGTAGCGCCCCGCGGAGAGCTCGAGATCGGGCTCCTTCGCCTGCGTGCGCACGACCTCGCGCGGCTCGCCGTCGAGACGGAAGACCGTGTAGGTGAGCGGCAGGGCGTCGAGCGAGGGTGCGCCGTCGATCTTGGCCGAGAGCTTCAAGTGCGCAAGGTTGAACGCGAACGTCCTCTTGACCGCATCTCCGGCTCCGAGGGCGAGCTGCTCCTTCAGCTCCGAGCCGCCCATGCGCGCCGTCACGTAATAGGTGCCGGCCGGCAGCGTGAAGGTGGGGGAGGGGGCCGCCGACCGCGTCACCTCGCGGCGCCCTTGCGGAGAGTCCGGATCGTCCTCGTAGACGATGAAGGTCACGCCGGGTGCGGAGATGTCGGCCGGGTCGCTGCCGTTGCCGCGCGCTGCCGTTAGCTCGAGCCGCCCCGTCGCCAGCATGGCGTCGAACGTCGTCCCGGTCGCCGGTGCGATCTTGACGGTCTGCTCCTGGCGGGCGAGCCCGTCCTCGGCGCTCACCTTGTAGTCGCCGGCCGGCAGCACGATCTCGGGCTGCGTTTCGCGGCCGATCCACAGTGGAGCAGCGCTCTTCTTGCCGTCGCCACCATCGACCGGTGTGACGGTGAATACGGGCGCTGGCAGCGGTTGCGCCGTCTTGGCCGCTCGCGCAAGCATCTTCAGGACGCCGGCGTTGAGATTGAGCCGAACGGACGTCGGCGCCTCCGCGCCAACATCGACCGACTGGTGCGCGTTGGCCAGCCCGAGGCGCGCCTCGACCTCGTAGGCGCCGGGCGGCAATTTCTCGACGAGGGCGGCGGCACGGGTCTCGCGGATCACCTCGCCGTCCGGTCCGGCCTTCGTGATGCGCCAGCGCACCGGGCTCTCGAGCGTGGCGCTGTCAGGTCCTAGCCCTGCCGTGAGATAGAGGCCAGGCGGCGCTGCGGGAGGAGGCGCGGCTGCCTGCTCCTTCTTGCTCGTCTGCTCCTGCGCGGTCGCCGGCGAGGCGTTGGGCTCGAGATTGGCGAGCTTCAAGATCTCGTCGAGGGCGGAGTTGAGGCCGGCCGTATCCTGCGCGTCGTAGGCGCGCCCGTGCGTGGCATTAGCGACGCAACTCATCTGCTGCAGTTTCTGCGGGCCGAGCCCGAGACCGATGGAGTAGATGGCGAGGTTGGGATTGGCCTTGGCGATCTCCGCCGCCGCTACGCAGGTATCGGGACTGCAGTTGTCGACGTCGTCGTGAATCATCACGATGGTCGCCGGCACCGCGGTCCCGATCGCCTTCGCCGTCTCGCGCAAACCGAGCGCGACAGGGCCCATGCCGTTGGCGTTGAGCTTGGGCAGCGGGGTGGTGATCTTCTCGAGGTTGTTGGCATCGGGCGGCACGATCACCTCCACGTCGCCGCAGTAGCCGCGCCGCCGGTGTCCGAATGACGAGAGGCCCATGCGTGCGTCGGGCCGGATGCGCGCGAGCGTCTGCGCCAGCATCTCTCGGCCGATCTCGAACTTCGAGCGCCGCTCATTGCCGAAGGGCCCCCACATGGAGCCCGAGCCGTCGAGCAGGAACATCACCGTCGGCACTTCGTCGGCGCCCCGAACAGCGCCAGCCCCTCCGAGCGCAAGGAGCGCAAGCAAGCTCAAAGCGATGGTCCTGAGGCGAAGCAGCATTCGGTTCGGACCTCGGATTTTGGCCCTGAATTTTGGCCCCGTAAGATTCGGCCCGGAAGATAGCTCATCCGGCCGCCGACGCCACCCCAGCACGGGAAGCTTGCGGAAAGACGGCGCAAGCCTGCGACGAATTTGGATTGGCGGTGGGGCCTCGGTGCCGCTACGAGAATTACATGAAAAATCCCGTCGACAATACCGTCATCGCCCTTCTCTCCTCCCGCCGTTCGGTGAAGCCTGACCGCCTGCTCGCGCCCGGCCCGCAGCCGCAGGAGCTCGAAACCATGCTGCGAATCGCGTCGCGCGTCCCCGACCACAAGAAGCTCGCGCCCTGGCGCTTCATCGTCCTGGAGGGCGATGCCCGCGCCAAGCTGGGCGATGTCATCGCGGATGCCTGCATCGCCGAGGAGCCGGAGCGGCCATCGGACGTGCGGCTTGCCATGGAGCGGGGGCGGCTGACTCGAGCCCCGCTCGTCGTCGCCGTCATCTCGCGGGTGACGCCCCACCGCAGCGCGCCCGAGTGGGAGCAGATCCTCTCGGCGGGAGCCGCCTGCCTCAACCTGTGCCTTGCCGCCAACGCGCTGGGTTACGGCACCTCCTGGATCACCGAGTGGATCGCCTACAGCCCGCGCGTGCGGGAGGCTCTGCAGCTTGCCGACAACGAGCGCATTGCGGGATTCGTCTATATCGGCACGCCGGCCGAAGCCCCGCACGAGCGAGACCGTCCCGCGCTTGCCGACATCGTCTCGCGCTGGGGACAATAGCAACTCAACCGCTGCTCCGCTTCGGGACGCCGGTTAACCGCGCGTTCACCCTTTGCCACTAGCTTGGCGTGGGGCTCTTTGTTCGTGGGCTCAAGCGTTCGTCCGTTTCGGTTCCGTTGCGGAGTGAAGCTCTTGAGTTCCCTTTTCGAAGTCCCCGCTCAGCTTGCGCTCGTTCTCACGCTTGCGGCCTCCGGGCCGGGCGAGGGCACTCGTGCTGCGCCGCCGCCGGTCGAGACGGCCGCCATCGCGCCGCCGCAAGTCCTCCTCGGCCGCAGGCAACTCGAAGGCCCCTATCGCTTCAGCGAGAGCAACTGGCTGCGCGCGTTGCGCGAGGACCTGCCCGCCAAGGCCGCGCTCCCCGCCTACTCGGGGCGAATCTTCAAGACCAGCAGCGGGCGGTATTACGTGCCGGCCGCGGCGGAGCGCCGTCCGATCCTCGCCGCGCGCGCTAACGCCGATCTCGCGGCTCGCGCTGCGCAAGCGTTCGCCGCCGATAATGTCTCACGCCTGCGGATCGCCCTGCGTCGGCCGGCGACGGCGGGCGACCTCTATATCGCTCACGTGTTTGGACCCGAGGCAGCGATCGCCTTCATCCGGCAGGCCGAAGCCACACCGAACGATCCCGCGGCTCGGCAGGCCCCGGATCTCGTCCCGTCCGAGCCCGAGTCGGAATCCGGCACCCCGCCGCTGACACTGGCGCAGCTCTACAACCGCCTGACGGACCCCCTGCGCAAGTTCTCTCGCGGCGCGGCCGCGCAGGCCGCCCTGCGTGCTCGCGACCAGGCTGCCGCACTCGACTTGAGGCCGACGATTGCAGAGGTGGCGCCGCCCGCGCCCGAGCCGCTCGCGTGGCGCGCCGAAATCAGCCCAGGCGGCGCGATCCTGCCTCAGTAGCGGAATTGCTCGGCAAGCACGCGCTCGTCGAGGCTGTGGTCGGCGTCAAACATCATGTAGAGCTCGATGTTGCGCGCCTTCTCGACGTCGACCCGCAATACTCCGCGCGTCTCATGGTGATCGGCGACCGCGCTCACGGGCCGCTTCTCTGGCTCGAGCACGTGGATGGAGATGCGCACCTTGTTGGGGAGCAGCGCTCCGCGCCAGCGCCGCGGCCGGAACGGGCTGATCGGGGTGAGTGCCAGCAGCGGTGCATTGATCGGTAGGATCGGCCCATGCGCCGAAAGATTGTAGGCCGTCGACCCGGCGGGCGTGCAGACGAGCACGCCGTCGCAGATCAGCTCCTCCAAGCGCACGGTATCGTCGACGAGGATCTTGAGCTTTGCCGCCTGGTAGCGCTCGCGGAAAAGCGACACCTCGTTGATGGCCAGCGCCTTGTGCGCTTTGCCATCGCGGTCATAGGCAATCATCGACAGGGGATGGATGCGGCTGACGTCGGCTGCCGCGAGCCGCGCCCGCAGGTCGTCCTCGCTGTAGTCGTTCATCAGGAAGCCGACGGAGCCGCGGTTCATGCCGTAGATCGGGATGCCGTCGTTCATGAAGCGATGCAGCGTCTGCAGCATGTGCCCGTCGCCGCCGAGCGTCACGATGGCGTCTGCTTCCGACGGGTCGGCGACGCCATAGCGCGCGATGAGCCGCTCCTTGGCCTCGACTGCCTCGGGCATGTCGCTCGCCACGAAGGCAATCTTCTCGAATTTTCTTTTTGGCTTTGGCATGGTGGCAGCGTACGCGCGAAGCGTGGAGGCTCGCTTAAGTGCAGGAAAACGACAAGCCCGTTCTCATCTACGCGACCTTTCCGACGCCGGAGGCCGCAGCAGCGGTCGGCAACGAGCTGGTCGAGGCGCGGCTTGCCGCGTGCGTGAACATCATCCCTGGCATGACGTCGATCTATCGCTGGGAAGGCAAGATCGCCCGCGACGGCGAGGCGGTCATGGTCATCAAGACGCGCCGGAGCCTAGCGGAAGCCGCCATCGCCGCGGCGCGGCAGCGCCATACCTACACCAATCCGGCGTTCCTCGTGATACCGGTGGAAGGCGGCTCGCCCGATTATCTGGCCTGGCTCATGCAGGAGACGGCGACGGAGTGAGGCTTAGCACGCGGCTCAGTAAGCGCCGCCGAGGCTCAGCAGCAGATTGTAACGCGGTGTGCCGGGGCCCTCGCGCCGTGAGTAGCCGCGATTGCCGCTCGAACGGTGCTCGGCTCGTGGCGTCGGTGCCGTAACGGGCTTGGCCGCGGCCGCGCTCGGATCGAGCGCGGCAGTTGCCAGGCCTGTCGGCGCAATCACCACGCCCGTCGTGGCGGCCGGCGCGCTCTGCGCGTCAACCGTGATCGGGATCGGCCCGCCGATCGCCATGCGGCCCGGCAGCGGCTCGCTCGAGACGACCGTGGTCGCCACCGGCTTAAACAGCGGCTGTCCGCCCGCAACGCCCGGGGCCGACGTCGCCCTCCACGGCAGCACTTCCTTCTGCTGCGTCGAAGCGACCTGCTGCGTGCTGGGCTGCTTTGCTTGCGCCGTGATAGGCAACCCGACGCAGCGGCCCGAGGCCGACAGCGACTGGCCGGCGGGGCACGTGCCGCAAGCCTTCTCGCTGTGCGATTGGATGAGCGTGAGCTGCACGTAGTCTGGCTCGTCGAGCGGCAGCGTCGCGTTGACGCGATCGGTGAACTCTTTCAGCGCGTCCTTGGTGCCGATGCCCCACGAGCCGTCCGTGCGGC
>CAXMLT010000234.1:0-5232 GCA_964194245.1 uncultured Hyphomicrobium sp. | reverse complement strand
GATATCGTACTGCGTATTGCGGTTGGCGGCCGTCAACGGCTGCTGCAACAGCATCTGCAGCACGGGGCGGGCGAAATACTTGGTGAAGTCCTTGTCGTTGACGGTGATCACGCCCTTGCCGGGCTTGATCCACACGCGCGCGATTGCGTTCTTACGCTTGCCGGTGGCGTAGGCGCGGCCGAGAGAATCGAGCTTCTGCACGTGTTGGGGCGCGGCGTCGGCCGGCGGGGGCGCGGCGCTCTTGAGCTCGCCGAGGGCGTCGAGAGACTTTGTTTCCTGCGCCATTCTTAAGCCCTCGCGTTCTTACGGTTCAGCTTCGCCACGTCGAGCGCCTCCGGGTTCTGGGCGGCGTGCGGATGCTCGGCACCCTTATAGACCTTGAGATTGCGCATCAATTTGCGCTGCAGCGGTCCGCGCTTCAGCATGCGCTCCACGGCCTTCTGGACGACGCGCTCGGGGAACTTGCCCTCGAGGATCTGCCGCGGCGTCGTCTCCTTGATGCCGCCGGGATGGCCGGTGTGCCGGTAGTAGATCTTGTCTGTGTGCTTATCGCCGGTGAAGACGACCTTCTCCGCGTTGATGACGACGATGTTGTCGCCGCAGTCGACGTGGGGCGTGTAGATCGCCTTGTGCTTGCCCTTGAGGCGGGTGGCGATCAGAGCGGCCAGCCGGCCGACGACGAGGCCGTCGGCGTCGATCAGGATCCACTTCTTCTCCACCTCGCCGGCTTTGGCGACGTAGGTCCTCATCATGGGCGCTCCGTTGGCTGGCGCTGTCGGGGAATGCGAAGCGCGTTAGAAATCAAAACCGTGCGCTGTTGTCAATCTGTTCATTGAGCTATTAGAAAAATGCCATGATAACAATATGTTAGATGATACGGTAACATGATACCGTATATACGGTAATATAATACCGCCACCGAATCCTGCCCGGGCCGCCCGCGAGCCGGAAATCGGTCGCAAAATCGTGGCCCTTCACGCGCCGGCGGTTTATGTGTGCCCCGAACATCCCGGAGATACGATTCATGAGCTTCCTGCTGAGTTCGCTGAGGTTGGGTGCGGTTGGCTTCGCGATGAGCCTCCTCCTTGTCGGTCCTGGTGCGCTTGCCGAGGACGCGCCCGAGCCCCCGATGAAGCAGATCAAGCTCACCGACAAGCAGGTCACCGACTTCATCTCGGCGCAGCCCGAGCTCGCCAAGATCTCCGAGAAGCTGCAGGGGACGAACGGCCAGCCCGATGCGGCCTCGCAGGCGGACCTCGAGGAGATCGCCAAGAAGCACGGGTTTGCAAACTTCGGCGAGCTCGACGATGTCGCCGCCAATATCTCGCTCATCATGGCGGGGCTCGACGCGCAGACGGGCGAGTTCACCGATCCCGCCGAGGCGCTCACGAAGGAGCTCGATGGCGTGAAGGCCGACACCTCGATCGGCGAGACCGACAAGAAGCAGCTCGTCGACCAGCTCACCGAGGCGATCAAGTCGACGCCCAAGGTCGAGCACAAGGAGAACGTCGACGTCGTCAAGGCGCATCGCGCGGAGATCGAGAAGGCGCTGCAGTAGCGCCGGGCGGTTGCCGGCGGTAATCTTGCGCGCCGTTTTCTGGAGGCTTGGAGAGATGCAGGAGCGCACGTCGGCAGCGGAGGCAAAGGGCAAAGCTCCGGCCAAGCCCGAGAAGCTCGCGTCCGCCCTTCTCATCGGTCGCCCGCAGCCGGGCGTCGTGGTGGTGACACTCAACCGGCCCGAAAGCCGCAACGCGCTGTCGCTCAAGACCATCGCCGAGCTGCACGTTGCCATAGAGGGGCTTGCGACCGACCGCCACGTTGCGGCGATCGTGCTCGCGGCCGCAGGCTCCGTGTTCTCCGCCGGCCACGACCTGAAGGAGCTCACCGCCCATCGCGCGGACGCCGACCGCGGGGTCGCCTTCTTCGACGAGACGATGACGCGCTGCTCCGCCATGATGCAGGCGATCGTCGCCTGCCCGAAGCCCGTCATCGCCGCGGTGCAGGGAACGGCGACCGCCGCCGGCTGCCAGCTCGTCGCCACCTGCGATCTCGCGGTTGCCGCGCAGAGCGCAAAGTTCGCCACGCCCGGCGTCAACATCGGTCTCTTCTGCTCCACACCCATGGTGGCGCTGTCGCGCAACGTCTCGCGCAAGCACGCCATGGAGATGCTGCTGCTCGGCGAGATGATCCCGGCTGAGCAGGCTGCGACGTACGGTCTCGTCAACCGCGTCGTCCCCGACACGGACGTGCTGAAGGAGGCGATCGCGCTTGCCGCCAAGATCGCCGCCAAGTCGCCGCTCACCGTGGCTACCGGCAAGGTTGCCTTCTACAAGCAGGCCGAAATGCCGCTCTCCGAAGCCTACAAGTATGCCGCCCGCGTCATGGTCGAGAACATGATGGCCCACGATGCGGAGGAGGGGATTGGCGCCTTCCTCGAGAAGCGCAAGCCCGAGTGGACCGGCCGCTAAGTCAATCGAACGAGGCGCAATCCGATGGAGCCGAGGCTGTCGCTCGTCACGCTTGGGGTGAGCGATGTCGCACGCTCGCGCGCCTTCTACGAGGCGCTGGGCTTCAAGGCCGCGCGGCCTTCGGAGGATGCCGTCACCTTCTTTAGCGCCGGCGGCGTGATCCTCGCCCTGTTCGGGCGCGCCGCACTCGCCGAGGACGCAACGATCCCCGACAGCAAGCCGGGCTTCTCCGGCATTGCGCTCGCGCACAACGCGCGCAGCGAAGCCGAGGTCGAAGCCGTGCTGGCGCAAGCGGTTGCGGCGGGCGCGACGCTCATCAAGAGCGCGCACAAGGCGTTCTGGGGCGGCTACTCGGGATACTTCGCCGATCCCGACGGCCACTTGTGGGAAGTCGCCTACAATCCATATTTCAGGCTCGACGAAGCGGGGCGCGTCGCGCTCGATTGAAGCCAGCCACGAATGCGCTCCAGAAAGCGGCCATGACTCACGATAGCTACAGCGACGACCACATCGCCGACATCCTCGGCGCCGCGCGCGTCTTCGCCTTCGTCGGCGCTTCCGCCAACACCAGCCGTCCGAGCTACTTCGCCATGAAGTACCTGCTCGGCAAGGGTTACGGCGTCATCCCCATCAATCCCGGCCTCGCCGGCCCGGAGTTGCTCGGACAGAAGGTCTACGGCTCGCTTGCCGAGGTGCCGGGGCCCGTCGACGTCGTGGACATCTTTCGCTCTTCCGCCGCCGCGCTCGGCATTGTGCGGCAAGCCATTGCGCTCAAAGACAAGCTCGGGCTCACAACCATCTGGATGCAACTCGGCGTGAGGAGCGACGAGGCGGCGGCCGAAGCCGAGGCGGCCGGCCTCAGGGTCGTCATGAACCGCTGCGCCAAGATCGAGTACGGCCGGTTGTCGGGCGAGATCGGCTGGGCCGGCGTCAACTCGGGCAAGATCTCGAGCCTCAGGCCAAAGCTCGCCGCCCGCGGCGTGCAGAGCCATGTCATCGCCGGCAAGCGCTAGCTCGAGCTTGATACTTTGGAAGCCTTGCCGATGCCGGTTGGTGGTTGCGGTGCCAATGCCGTCGCCACTGCAAGGGCACAGATCGCGCCTATGGCCTGTGCGGCCACGAACAGCGGCACGTCCTGCGGGCGTATGCCGGCGAACGTGTCGGAGATGGCCCGCGCGATGGTAACGGCCGGATTGGCGAATGACGTCGAGGCAGTGAACCAGTACGCCGCTGCGATATAGAGGCCAACCGATGCTGCGACCGCCGATGGCTTCGTGCGCAGCGTGAGAAGAATCGTCACGACAAGACCGAACGTCGCCGTCCATTCCGAGAACGCTTGCGCGAGCCCGGAGCGCGCTTTGGCCGAGACCTGTAGCAGAGGAAGGTCGAACATCATGTGGGCGATGAAGACGCCAAGCAGAGCGCCGGCAAGCTGCGCGACGGCATAGGGAATGGCGTCGCGCACTGGCATTTTGCCACCGACCACGAATGCGAGCGTCACGGCTGGATTGAGGTGTGCGCCCGAGATGGGCCCGAGCATGGTGATGAGAACCACCAGCATGGCGCCCGTCGGAAAGGTATTGCCGAGAAGCGCGAGCGCTTCGTTGCCGCCGGCGAGCCGCTCGCCCATGATACCGGAGCCGATGACGGTCGCGAGCAGGAATGCCGTGCCGAAGGCTTCTGCAGCGAGCTTGCGCACCAACGCCACCTCGCTCACCGCGCAGGCTCCGGCGACGTGATCTTGCTCCTGCCGATGTCGTCGAGCCGACGCTGCAGCGAGAGCTTGTCAAGCGACGACAATGGCAGGTTGGTGAAGATGCCGATGCGCTGATAGAGCATGCGATGGGTATCGGCGAAGGCGAAGCGACGCTCGCTCTCTGTGCCGTCGGCGGCGGAGGGGTCGGGCAGCCCCCAATGAGCGCTCATCGGCTGCCCGGGCCACACGGGACACACTTCGTTGGCTGCGTCGTCGCAAACAGTGAAAACGAAATCGAGCTCGGGTGCCCCGGGGGCGGCGAACTCCTCCCAGGACTTCGAGCGCAGCTTTGACGTGTCGTAGTTGAGCTGCCGCAGCAGGTCCAAGGCGTAGGGGTGAACCCGGCCGCTCGGCTGGCTGCCGGCGCTGAAGCCCCGGAAGCGGTCGCCTCCCAATCGGGCGATCACGCACTCGGCGATGATCGAGCGCGCCGAGTTATGCGTGCAGAGAAAAAGGACATTGAGCGGTCGCTCCCCGGTCATGACACTCCTCCCGTCACAGGTTCACCTAGTCTTAGCCGCCGAGACTTTCCTCACCGGAGTCCTGCCGGCTCCGGTCGTGCAAAGCGCGCGCGCTTTGCCAACGCCCGAGCCGCACAGCTCGGGCTGTCCCTGGCAGCAATCTTCGGTGAGATAGGTCAGCAGCTTTCGCATTCCATCGACGTGCACGGCATAGCGGACGAAACGACCATCGCGCGTTGCGTGAATGAGACCGGCCCGATCCAGCTCTTTCAGATGGAACGAGGTCGCCGTCGGGCTCGCCTCGACGGCTTCGGCGATGGCAAAGGCGGCAAGCCCGCTTGGGCCCTGCCGCACCAGCAGCCGGAAGATGCGCAGGCGCTGGGTATGCGCGAGCGCCGCAAGCGAGGTGACGATCTGCTTTTCATTCATAAAAGCAAGGATACAACGATATTTGAATAATGCAATAGGTTCCGAACTCGCGGAGGGGTTGCTCTGCTGCCTCAATTTATCCCCACCCGCCTCCGCTCCCCCATACTCCCCCTAACCC